>DCAT01000131.1:4697-6915 GCA_002312935.1 Oceanospirillaceae bacterium UBA1126
TCTATTTGACTAAATAACTTCTTATGAAACTAGCATACATTCACTAAGAATAATTCCTAAATATATGCTCTAGCGTTGGTATGTAACAATATAATTGGGCTCTATTATCGGTGCCAACGGACGTGGCAGAGTGGAGCTCCACCGTAGCAAGCATTTACACCTTCAGAGCACTTACAAATTTAGGTAGGAGCCCATTCCATTAATACTGGCACCTGCCACCTGCAGGTCATACATTTTATACTTGGGATCTATTGTTCGTGCTCCCACCACATACAAGTTGTGATTGTACTGAAACGTCTGCAGTTTCTGTGGAGCGCGACCACCATCTCAAGGGTTGGGTAGGTAACCCTTAAGATGGTGGTTAGTTCGCTTGAACTGAGGCAGGATTTTGAGTTGCAACCTTATTTTTCTATTTCTTTTTTCATTTGTTCACCTTTTTCAACAGCCTCTTCTATACCTCCAACCATGTAAAATGCTTGTTCTGGCAATTCATCATGTTTTCCTTCGATAATTTCCAAAAATCCTTTTACTGTCTCAGCTACCGGTACATATTTGCCTGGGAAACCAGTAAATACTTCCCCTACAAAAAATGGTTGAGTAAGAAACCTTTGAATCTTTCTTGCCCTTGCTACGATTACCTGATCATCTTCGGAAAGTTCTTCAATTCCTAATATTGCTATTACATCTTGTAAATCTTTATATCTTTGTAATATTTGTTTTACACCTTGTGCAGCTTTATAATGATCTTCTCCAACAACTGCAGGTTCAAGAATCCTAGAATTTGACGCTAGTGGATCTACCGCAGGAAATAAAGCTTGTTCTGCTAAAGATCTTTCTAAAGCTATATTTGCATCTAAATGACCAAAAGTTGTTACAATTCCTGGATCAGTATAATCATCAGCCGGAACATATACAGCCTGAAAAGAAGTAATTGACCCATCATTAGTGGAAGTAATCCTTTCTTCCAAATCTCCAATTTCAGTACTTAATGTTGGTTGATAACCTACTGCTGAAGGCATTCTTCCCAATAATGCTGATACTTCCATCCCAGCCAATATATATCTATATACATTATCAACAAAAAGTAAAACATCTTGTTTACGAACATCTCTAAAATATTCAGCCATAGTCAACCCAGTTAATGCA
Organism: Oceanospirillaceae bacterium UBA1126; assembly: GCA_002312935.1. Taxonomy (GTDB): domain Bacteria; phylum Pseudomonadota; class Gammaproteobacteria; order Pseudomonadales; family Balneatricaceae; genus Njordibacter. The sequence continues at coordinate 5,844 of DCAT01000131.1, forward strand.
ACTCTAGCCCTTGTTCCAGGAGGCTCATTCATTTGACCAAATACTAATGCAGTAGAATCTAAAACTCCATATTCTTTCATTTCATTCCATAGATCATTGCCTTCTCTTGATCTTTCGCCAACTCCTGCAAAAACAGATACTCCTGAATGTTCTTGAGCGATATTCCTTATTAATTCAGTTATAATTACTGTTTTCCCCACTCCTGCACCTCCGTATGCACCGACCTTTCCACCTTTAGCAAATGGAGTCATTAAATCTATGACTTTAATACCGGTTTCCAAAATTTCAGTTGTACTTCTTTGTTGATCAAAAGAAGGGGCTGGCCGATGTATTGGCCATCTTTCAGCATCTTTTGGAATTGGATCTCCATCATCAATAGGCTCGCCTAAAACATTAAATAATCTGCCCAAAGAAGGATCTCCCACTGGTACTTGAACAGGTGCTCCAGTGTCAAAAACTTCTAGTCCTCTAGATAAACCATCCGTAGATCCTAAAGCGAGGCATCTCGCCCAATTATTACCAACTAACTGTTCTACTTCTAATACTAATTTTTTCCCAGCTAAATCTGTCTCTAGAGCATTATAAATATTAGGTAATTGATCAGGTGGAAATTCTACATCCACAACTGTACCAATAATCTGAACAATATTTCCTTTTGACATTTTATACTCCTAATTTAAAATAAATATTAATTTTTTATGGCAGACATTCCACCAACTAAATCCAATAATTCTGAAGTAATTGTTTCTTGTCTTGCTTTATTCAAATCTAATGTCAAATCATCAACTAATTCATTAGCATTATCAGTAGCATTTTGCATTGCTACCATTCTTGCAGCATGTTCACTAGCCAATGAATCTAAAATACATCTATAAATCATAATAAATACATATTTTGGAGCGAAATCAGATATCAAATCTAATTGATTAGGTTCAAAAATATGATTACTAAAATTATGATTTTCTTCACTTTGTTTAAATGGTAAAAGATCTATAATTTCTGCTTTTTGATTAGCTACACTATTAAAATGAGAATAAACTAATTTTACTGATGTATATTGATTTTCAACAAA
>DCAT01000088.1:0-1410 GCA_002312935.1 Oceanospirillaceae bacterium UBA1126
AGTATGAAACCTGGCTGCAGTCACCTAGAGCTAGTTAGACGGACTGCTCTCCAGTGTGTGCAAGCCACACTCGCGTCCTGCCTCAGCCTTGGTAGGGTCAAAATAACGTGTCTCGTCTGGTAATCCATGCTTTGTTAAGTAAGCCTGCATATCTCCCAAACTCCAATCTAATAATGGTGACACTTTAATTGTGCCGTTAGGACCATGAGCTATCGTGTCCATTTTCTGGCGTAATGGACTTTGTTCACGGCGCACAGCCGTGAGCCACACTTCGGGTGCAAGTTGTGCCATCGCTCGTTTAAAGGGTTCTAGCTTAAATTGTTGAGTAAACTCAGCGTGGGCTGGGTCATCAATGGTAGGAATGCCACCCATGATGGCGTCACGCCTTGCGGCACTCACTGCTGGGGTATAAACCACTAGGTTTAAATTTAGCTGCTTACTGACCTGCTGCGCAAATGCATAGGTTTGTGGCATGTTATAGCCAGAATCTATCCATAACACTTTAGTGTTTGGTGCAGCGTGGCTAATCATGTGTAACAACACCGCTTCTTGAGGGCCAAAATTAGTAGTTACTAGGGTTTTTGCACCGAGTCCTAAAACCCAGTGAATGACTTCTTCCGCACTGCTTGATGCAAGCTGCTGATTAGCCTTTGGTAGGTTCAAGTCAGCTAAACTATTACCCATAACATTATCATTAGCTGCAGTGGTGGAAGCTGTGTTAAGTTTTGAAACCATGCCAGCAGCTGCTGTAGCGTGAGTAATCTTATCAATTAAAATAAACGACCCTAAGCCTTTACTGTGTTTAAATTCAGCAGCTGGAATAGGTGCATCTAAGTACAACTCTACTAAACCAATCTCATTTAACATCAAACTCTCAGCAGAACTGTGTTTTAGGGTGTTAACGTTCACCTGATAATGTATTTTTTTAACCCGCGCATTAATGCGTTTACTACCAAGTTTCAACTCATAATCACGGCTTAGGCTGAGTTTTTGTTGGTCCATCCACACTAGGTTGGCGCTAAACTGCTGCGTATTAGCCGTATGTGCTGCGCTTCTGGCATCTACTAGGGTATCACCACGAGAAATATCAATTTCATCGGTTAAGGTAACGGTAATAGCCATCGGAGCAAAGGCGTGTGTTAAATCCCCATCGGCAGTAACAATTTTTTCTATAGTGGTGGTTCGGCCTGACGGCAACACACGCACTTCATCTCCTGGTTTTACGTTACCTGCGGCAATGGTGCCACAGTAGCCTCTAAAGTTGGCGTTAGGCCGGTTGACGTACTGCACAGGCAACTGCCAATCACCTAAGGTGAGGTCTGTGTGTGTATTTAAATCTTCCAATAAATGCAATAACGAAGGCCCTTGATACCATGGCATCTTTGCGCTCTCATCTACTACGTTGTCTCC
>DCAT01000088.1:1699-2017 GCA_002312935.1 Oceanospirillaceae bacterium UBA1126
ATTTGCGCTCTCATCTACTATGTTGTCTCCTGTTAGGGCAGACACGGGTATAAAGTGAATGTGTGGCAAATCTAAGTTTTCAGCAAAGGCTTTGTAGTCTTGCTGAATCTGTTGGAATACATTTTGCTTGTAATCCATTAGATCCATTTTGTTAACAGCCACAACTACATGTTTAATGCCCAATAAAGACACGATAAAACTGTGACGACGAGTTTGCGTTAGTAAACCTTTGCGAGCGTCCACAAGAATAATAGCCAAGTCACAGTTTGATGCGCCAGTAGCCATGTTGCGGGTGTATTGTTCGTGCCCAGGGGTATC
>DCAT01000088.1:2335-9382 GCA_002312935.1 Oceanospirillaceae bacterium UBA1126
AGGGGTATCTGCAATAATAAATTTGCGTTTGCTGGTAGAGAAATATCGGTAAGCTACATCAATGGTTATGCCCTGTTCACGCTCAGCTTGCAGGCCATCAACCAGCAGGGCTAAGTCTAAGTCACCGCTGTCTTGATTACCTTGACCAGATGCAGAAGCCTGTTTAACAGCCGCAAGTTGATCTTCATAAACTAGTTTGCTGTCATGCAACAAGCGCCCTATGAGGGTGGATTTCCCGTCGTCTACACTGCCACAGGTTAATAGGCGCAGTAGGCTTTTGTGTTCATGCTGTTGTAGGTAGCTGTGAATGTCTTGTTCAATAAGTTGGCTTTGGTGGCTCATTAGAAGTAACCCTCTGCTTTTTTAAGTTCCATGGATCCAGCTTGGTCGGCATCAATAAGGCGACCTTGGCGTTCTGAAGTTTTGGCTAGTAACATTTCTTGAATAATTTCTGGCAAGGTGTTTGCTGTAGATTCGATGGCACCAGTGAGTGGGTAGCAACCCAAGGTTCTAAAGCGCACAGACTTTTGTTCTATTGTTTCATTGGCGGCAATGGGCATGCGATCATCATCCACCATAATATTAATGCCATCACGGGCTACAACGGGTCGTGTGGCGGCAAAATACAAAGGTACAATGTCAATTTTTTCCATGTAAATGTATTGCCAAATGTCTAATTCAGTCCAGTTAGAAATTGGGAAAACTCGGATGCTTTCGCCTTTGTTAATTCTGGTATTAAACAAATTCCATAACTCGGGACGTTGGTTTTTGGGGTCCCAGCGGTGCTCTTTAGAACGGAATGAAAATATACGTTCTTTAGCGCGGGAGCCTTCTTCGTCGCGGCGGGCGCCGCCAAAAGCTGCGTCAAATCCGTAGTGATCTAGGGCTTGTTTTAAACCTTGGGTTTTCATTATGTCTGTATGAATTTTGGAACCATGGGTAAAGGGGCTGATATCCATAGCCAGACCATCTGCGTTAATGTGGGTAATGAGTTCCATGCCAGATTCTGCAACTGCTTTGGCGCGAAATTTAATCATGTCTTTAAATTTCCACGTGGTGTCTACGTGCAATAATTTAAATGGTGGAGCAGCAGGGTAAAAAGCCTTTTTAGCTAGGTGTAGCATTACTGAAGAGTCTTTGCCTATTGAGTAAAGCATGATTGGATTGTTGAACTCGGCCACAACTTCACGCATGATGTGGATACTTTCTGCTTCTAGTTGTTTTAAGTGGCTGAGGCGAGTCTCAGAAATGTTACTCATGGTATTACGCTCCGGTTAAGTTAAATTGGCCCCATTTGTTTTTAGCAACTGGATCCATGGATTACGCGCAGTATGCCACTACTTTTTTAAAATAAAAAGTAATTAAAAACTTATTAGTTATTCCTTTTAGTTATATAAGGATTAATGTTATACCTTTGAGAAGAACTTATGTTGGATGAAAAAGTGGTAAAAATTTCTCTGGTTGATTACCAAGACCCTCAACAAATGGCCTTGTTAATAGAGCAGCTGGGTGCCTATGCCATGGATGATATGGGTGGTGGTGAGGATTTAACAGAAGAGGTTAAGCAGCGCTTATTAACAGATTTACCTCAACAACAGCAAAATTTTAGTTTTTTAGCTTGGGTAGGGGATGAATGTGCAGGTATGACGAATTGCCTTTGGGGGTATTCCACCTTTGCGGCTATGCCATTGGTTAATATCCATGACCTGGGTGTGCAGAAAGAATTTAGGGGTATGGGTATTAGTACGGCTTTATTACACGCAGTAGAAAATTATGCCCGCACTAGACATGCCTGTAAAGTGACGCTGGAAGTGCTTGGTAACAATGACATTGCTAAGGCTTCGTATAACAAGTTTGGGTTTAAAGTCTATGAACTTCGTGAGGGTGCAGGTAAAGCAGAGTTTTGGCAAAAATACCTGTAGTATGCCCGTCATGGTGAAGCTCTGAACACAATTTAGTGGCTTTATACTGTGAGACCTTAAAGGTCTCACTATGCAACAAAGTGATGAGATCCATTACTTTATTTGAACCTCATTTTATCTGGAAATGAACTGTGAAATTATCTGCTTTTGGTCAAAAATTTAGTGGCGATTCTGGTATTACTGTGTTGATGGACGACATTACTAATGCCCTTTCAAGTGGCCGTGACATGATTATGATGGGAGGTGGAAATCCTGCTAATATCCCAGAAATAGAAGCGATTATGCAGCAACGCCTGCAAAATCTGGCTAATGACCCAGTTTCTGTTAGGCAACTTCTCGGTAGTTATGACCCTGCACAAGGCAACATGGAGCTCATTGACGCTTTAGCTGAGCTATTTAGTAAAAAGCTCGGTTGGCCCGTTACGCGCCATAATATAGCCCTTACTAATGGCAGCCAGTCTGCATTTTTTATGTTGTTCAACATGCTGGCAGGTGAGTTTGAGAATGGCAGCACGAAACAAATTCAGCTACCTATGGCGCCAGAGTACATTGGTTATGCCGATGCGGGTATCGGTAGCGACTTATTTACTGCAGCTCACCCTATTATTGAGGAGTTAGAGCAACGCCAGTTTAAATATCGGGTGAAATTTGATGACTTAGATGTAGGGCCAAGTACAGGTGCTATTTGTGTGTCTAGGCCTACTAACCCCACGGGTAATGTTATTACCGATGGTGAAGTAGAGCAGTTAGATGCATTGGCAAAAGCCAATAAGGTGCCATTAATTATTGATGGCGCTTATGGTATTCCGTTTCCTGGGTTAATTTACACCCCGGCCACTCCCTTTTGGAATGACAACACCATTGTGTGTTTGAGTTTGTCTAAATTTGGCTTACCCGGTGCCCGCACTGGGATTGTGGTAGCTAATGAAGAAACCATTCACACCATTGCAGGTATTAATGCCATTATTAATCTAGCCAGTGGTAGCTTTGGTGCAGCACTGACCACAGGCTTAATTGCTTCAGGTGAGATCATTGATCTAAGCCAAAAAGTAGTGCGCCCTGCGTATGAAGCGCAATTGACGTTTGCACAAAACACCTTACATAAAGTAATGGACCCTGCAATTCCATACGCTATGCACAAACCAGAAGGGGCCATGTTCCTTTGGCTTTGGTTTAAAGGCATGCCTATTACTAGTCAAGAGTTGTACGAGCGGTTAAAAGCGCAAGGCGTGATCGTGGTTTCTGGGCATAATTTCTTTGTGGGTATTACCGATGATTGGCAACATCAACACGAATGTATTCGTATTAACTATGCTGCCCAAAGCCCTGAGCGTATTGCTAAGGGTTTGCAGATTATTGCTGAAGAGGTTCGTAAGGCTTATTTGGGCTAACACCTCTAGCAGGAGGGGCTGCCATATAATTGGGTTAATTAGGCCCCTAGCTCTATTCAATACCTTAAAAAAGCAGTATTGTGGCGGCCTAAAGATCAACGCTTATGGTGGAGATACACGCCATGTTGCAAGAAATAAAAGCCAGCTGGGCCCTGTTATTGGGCATCGGCTTCATCATGGTAGGCAATGGTTTACAGGGCACACTCCTTGGCGTCCGTGCTAGCCTAGAAGGGTTTGACGTATTTACCACGGGTGTGGTGATGTCGTTTTACTTTTCGGGTATGTTGGTTGGCAGTATTATTGCGCCTAAATTGGTATCCAGAGTAGGGCACATAAGAGTGTTTGCTGCCTTAGCTTCAACAGCCTCCATTGCGATTCTTTTACACAGTATCTACGTTAACCCATACACATGGAGTTTAATGCGTTTTGTTACGGGCATCTGTTTTTCGGGGTTGTTTGTGGTTGCGGAAAGCTGGTTAAACGACAGGGCCAGTAACGAAAACCGTGGTGCTATTCTGTCTGTGTACATGGTTGTCATTACTTTGGGCATGGGCAGTGGTCAGTTCTTATTAAATGTGGCAGACCCAGCCAGTACAGAACTATTTATTCTTATCTCTGTCATTATTTCGTTTGCACTAGTGCCTATACTTCTTACCGCTCGTCCTGCTCCTGCTTTTGATCAGGGTGTTAGCATGTCTATTGTCGCCTTGTATAAAGTCTCACCTTTAGCAGTTATTAGTAATGCTTTAACTGGTGCAGCTCATGGTACAGCATTTGGTTTGGGGGCTGTATACGGTTTACAAAAAGGCTTTGATAATAGTTTAGTGGCGTTATTTATGGCGTCTTTTTTGTGGGGTGGTTTCTTATTGCAGTGGCCAATTGGATGGTTGTCTGACAGGTATGGTCGTCGTGGTGTAATGCTAATTAACGCCGTGGCGGCAGTCATACTGTGTTTGTTGGCATCTGCATGGGACACCACAAGTGATAGCTATATTCCGCTCATCGTTATTGTGGGTGGTTCGGTGATGCCCATGTATTCCTTATGCATTGCCTACGCTAGTGATCGATTATCTCCAGAACAAATTGTCTCTGCCAGCGGTGCTATGGTAATGGCTGCTGGTATTGGTTTGAGTATTGGCCCTATTATGGTGGCTTTTGCTATGTCGAGCCTTGGCCCCGATGTTTATTTTGTGGGCATAGCTATTGCTTTTTTAGCCATTGCTTTAGCCGTGTTAAACAGCATGCGCTATCGTGAGGTTACTCCGGAAGACGTGGAAGACCAGTCGCCAATGCTAGCTGCTGGTGTGATCGGTACACCTATTGCAGCCTTTGCAGCCCCAGATGCACAAGACTATGCAGAAGCCCTTGAGGAAGACGAACTAGAGCAGCTGGATGATAGTGACGAATGGACCCAGGCACCTATGGCTGGTCCAGAAACCGTTACCCCAGACACAGACGAAGCATCAGAAGAGGACCATTATTAACTCAGCACATTATCTGTGTTGATAACCAGACTGCTAATGGTGTTAATCTAAGCCAATAAATCCGCCCGTTTGGTGCTGCCAAAGCTTGGCATAAATGCCACCATAGGCGAGTAGATCCTGATGGCTGCCTTGTTCAATAATCTTACCCTCGTCGATAATTACCAAACGATCCATGGCGGCAATAGTAGACAAGCGATGGGCAATAGCGATCACAGTTTTGCCTTCCATAAGGCGGTTTAAGCTTGCCTGTATGGCAGCTTCCACCTCTGAATCTAATGCCGAAGTGGCCTCGTCTAATACCAAAATAGGTGCGTTTTTAAGTAGCACACGAGCAATGGCGATACGCTGACGTTGTCCGCCTGAAAGTTTAACACCCCGTTCTCCCACCTGAGCCATATAACCCCGGTTACCTTTTAAATCTTCTAAGTCATCAATAAACACATTGGCTTCTGCTTGTTTGCAGGCTTGTAACAGTTCAGCATCGGTAGCGTCTGGCTTGCCATACACTATATTTTCTCGCACTGAGCGATGCAGTAGGGAAGTGTCTTGGGTTACCATGCCAATGGCTGCTCGTAAGCTGTCTTGAGTTACTTTGTTAATGTCCTGCCCATCAATGATAATTTTGCCACTTTCTAAATCGTGGAAACGCAGTAATAGGTTTACTAAAGTTGATTTTCCCGCACCAGAGCGCCCAACGATGCCTACTTTTTCTCCTGCTTTAATATGTAGGCTTAAATTTTCAATAACACCATGGCTTTTGCCATAGTGAAAAGAAATATCCTGAAACTCTATGTGACCATTAGTTACAGATAAAGTGGTTTTACTATTATCCACTACTGTCTGAGGTTGAGAAATAGTATTCATTGCATCAGCTACAGTGCCCAGGCTTTCAAAAAAATCATGGACCTCCCACATCAACCAATCAGAAAACCCCTGTAACCGAATAGCTAAGGCTAAACTTACGGCAATCATGCCTAAGCTGGCGCTGTTGTTGAGCCATAAATAGATATCCACCGCTGCTGTAGAAAAAATAAGTAGGCTATTTAAGCTAGTGACGATGACATCCATCCAGGTGCTTAACCCCATCATTTTGAATACGTTCACCAAAAAAGTATTCATAGATGACTTAGCGTAATCCGTTTCTTTTTGCGTATGAGCAAACAGTTTCACGGTGCTTATGTTGGTATAGCTGTCTACCACTCTGCCAGTCATCACAGCCCGTTTGTTGGCTTGATCTTCGGCGATGCGGCCTAATCTGGGTAAGCAGTAAATCATTACTCCAGTAAATAACACTAGCCATATAGCAATAGGCGCAGCCATACGCAGGTCTGTAGTAGACAAGAGAACAAGCATAGAAAATATGCCTACCACCACATAGGCAAAGGTATCACACAACTTACCTACCACCTGCCTTACTGCAATAGCACCTTGCATCACTTTCGCTGCAATACGGCCAGCAAAGTCATCTTGGTAGAAATCCAGGCTTTGCTGTAACAAATATCTATGGGCTAACCAGCGCACGCGCATGGTTAAATTTGGCATCAAGGTTTGCATGCGAATCAGGTTATTAAGAAGTCCCACAAGTGGGACTACCACCAAAACTAATATGCCCATACCCCAAAGTGTGTCGGCTTGATCTGTTAAAAATGTCGCTTTATCTTGGACGCTAAGCCAATCTACCAGTTGTCCCATAAAGCCAAACACCATTACTTCTATGGCAGCAAAGGCACCCGCTGTGAGTGCGAGCAAAAACATATACCGCTTCATACCATGGCAATAGTGCAGGCAAAAGCGCCACACCCCTTTGGGGGGCTGTTGTGGTTGTTCTGGGGGGTAGGGGTCTACTAAATTTTCAAAAAACTTAAGCATGATAGGCGCGACATGGATTGCTAACTTTCGTCTATTCTAGCTCATAAAATTTGCTTAAGCTTATATTTTTCAGGCCACTAATTGTTACGATTAGCCCAAAAGGGCGTCCGTTTTAGCCGCCATAATAAAGTCGTTGTGATGCAAACCATGGATTGTGTGGGTCCACCAGGTGACGGTTACTTTGCCCCATTCAGTCAAAATGGCTGGGTGGTGATCCTCTGCTTTGGCTATGCCCCCTAATAGGTTAGTAAATGCCAAAGCCAAGTCGAAGTTTTTGAATGTGTATTGCCGCTGAAGCTGCGTAACACCATTTACATCAATGGGTGCCCAATGAGGGATTTGTTTCATTAAGGTAGACAGCTCTTCATCTGTTACTGTTGG
>DCAT01000053.1 GCA_002312935.1 Oceanospirillaceae bacterium UBA1126
TTCATGAAAAAAGCCGTCGCGGCCTCCTCATCTCGCTGCTCAGATAGCATGAAATCAAGGGTTTTTCCGAATTTGTCGATGGCTCGGTAATAGTAGGTCCACTTACCTTTTACCTTGATATAGGTCTCGTCCATACTCCACGAACTATTTGTCCTAGACTTCCTACGCTGTGCTTCAATTGCAATCAAGGGCGAATATTTTATGACCCATCGGTTCAGCGTCGCATGATCAACGGTAACACCGCGTTCTTCCAAGATCTCCTCCAAATCACGATAAGAAACTGCATAACGGAGATAAAAGAACACGACATGTAAAATACCATCTTTCGGAAAATGCGTGCCTGAAAATGATATCATGGAAGTAATCTTACCAGTCGCTTATTCCGAAGGTGATTATTCTACTCAGATCTAAATGTTAAGAGAAATGTATATTTCTTTGCAACAGAACCAAAAAAAGACATCAAATGATGTCTTTTTCAAAAAATTATTGGTCGGGACGGCAGGATTTGAACCTACGACCCCCTGCCCCCCAGGCAGGTGCGCTACCAAACTGCGCCACGCCCCGACACCGCTGCTGTAGTCGATTTAAGGCAACCCAACAGAGGCGATATAGTACTAGAATCGTTGTCACTTTGGAAGCAAAGCAGCCTTGAATTCATCAACAATACAGAATTAAATCAAGTCGTTGATGTAATTAAAGACACAGGCTAGTTTTCTGTCTCAACACGGTCTTTCAGCTTTTGACCAGGCCTAAACGTGACCACTCGCCGTGCTGAAATAGCCACTTCTTCACCTGTTTTTGGGTTTCGTCCAGGCCTGGAGCGTTTATCACGTAGGTCAAAATTACCAAAACCGGATAATTTAACCTGTTCATTGCTTATGAGACTGGAAGACACTTCTTCAAAAAAGGCTTCTACCATGTCTTTTGCATCGCGTTTACTAAGCTTTTGTTCACTACTAAGACGTTCTGCCATATCGGCTTTGGTCAGTGATCCCATAGCTGGGTCCTCGCCTGTTATTTATAATTATTTAGCTTATCAAGCTTAATAACCCCCGCTAGCTATAACTAACGGGGTATTTTTTAGCCTCTTAAGCTCGCACCAGCGTGTTGAGATAGGTGTTCAACCACCTGTTCGACCCATTGGTTTACTTCATCATCAGTAAGAGTGCGCTCTGGGTGCTGCCACGTCAAGCCTAAAGCAAGACTTTTTTGTCCATTTTCAATGCCTTGGCCTTGGTAAACATCAAATAACCGCACCGACTTAAGCCATTCGCCAGCACTTGATTCAATGTCCTGAGTCACTTTAGCGACACTAGTTTTCTGATCCAATACAATGGCTAAGTCACGGCGCATTTCTGGAAACTTAGACAAGGTCTCATAAGCAGGAAGCATTCCCATGCTAATCGATGCTAGGTCCACCTCAAACATAAACACTGGGCCATCTAGGCCTAGGTCTTTAACAAGGCCTGGATGCATTGCGCCAATGTAGCCTATGATTTTGTCAGCTAGTTGGACAGCAGCACTTTGTCCTGGATGTAAGGCTAAGTGCTCTGCAGCTTCAAAGGAGAAGCTTTGGCCACTAATTTCAAGCAAAGATTCAAGGTCACCTTTTGCATCGAAGTAATCAACCTGTTCAGTTTTGCCATGCCAGCTTTCTGGATGTCGTGAGCCATAGATTAAACCTGCAAACACATCTTGCTGCTGCAAGCCTTGCTTACTAGGAATAAAGCGCTGGCCCGTTTCAAATAAGCGCACACGTGATTGTTGGCGGTTTTGATTATGCTGCAGTGCCTTTACTAAACCAGGCCATAAGCTTGTGCGCATTACGGCCATGTCAGCAGAAATGGGGTTAACCAGTTCCACTGGCTTATTTTGATCATCAAACTTGGCTAACAAGCCGGGTTCTACCATACTATAGGTAATCGCTTCTTGATAACCACAGCTCACCATATGGCGCCGCAAAACAGATAGAGGACGCTCTATTTCTGGTTTACTTGGGATTTCCATAGTTGCCACAGGATTAGTACTAGGCAAATTGTTGTAGCCATAGACCCGCGCCACCTCTTCCACAAGGTCTGCCTCTATAGCGATATCAAAACGCCACGATGGTGCGGTGAAAGTCCAGCCGTGATCGTCTGATGAAACTAAGGTAAGGCCAAGGCGCGTAAGAATATCAAGCACCTTTTGATCAGGAATTTTATAAGCTAACAACGATTCTAAGCGCGCTTTACGCAGCGTCACTTGAGTAAGGCTTGGTAAGTGTTCTGCCGAAGCTTGCTCTACAATAGGGCCTGCTTCACCACCAACAATACTTTGTAACAACATGGTTGCTCGGTCTATGGCTTTTCGCTGTAGATCATAATCTACGCCACGCTCAAAGCGGTGAGATGCATCCGTGTGTAATCCATAGCTACGGGCTTTACCCGCAATACTAATGGGGTTGAAAAAAGCTGCTTCCAAAAATACATTGTGAGTGCCTTCACCCACTCCTGTATCGGCACCACCCATAATACCCGCCATGCCCAATACACCTTCGTTATCAGCAATAACTAAGGTCTCATTAGTCAGTTCAACTTTTTGACCGTCAAGCAAAGTTAGGCTTTCACCTTGGCTTGCCATGCGCACGATGATAGAGCCATTGACCTTGTCCAAATCATAGGCATGCATGGGCTGGCCCATTTCTAGCAAAATATAGTTGGTCACATCTACTACGGGGTCGATACTACGAAGGTCACAACGGCGCAATTTTTCTTGCAACCACAATGGCGAAGATTGAGTAATATCAATGTTATTTAACACCCGACCTAAAAACCGTGGGCAGTGCTCTGGAGCACTCACCCTAACAGGAAAGACATCTTCTACCTGCGGTGCTAATTCTGGGTGTTCTGGGGCTGTTACATCCAGTGAATTAAGTACTCCCACTTCCCGCGCAAGGCCAGCTATACTTAAGCAGTCACCACGATTAGGTGTTAGGTCTACATCAATTATTTTGTCATTAAGGTTGAGATACTCGCGAACATCAGTGCCTACAGGTGCATCAGTTGCCAACTCCATGATGCCCTCGTTTTCGTCACTAATCTCTAGCTCTGCAGCTGAACATAGCATACCAAAAGATTCTTCTTGGCGTAGCTTTGCTTTTTTAATTTTGAAATTGCCAGGTAATACTGCGCCCACTGTGGCAAACGCAACTTTAATGCCCACACGGGCATTGGGTGCACCACATACTACTTGAATTTCTGTAGCACCATCACTAACCTGACACACACGCAGCTTGTCAGCATTTGGGTGCTGCTGCGCACTCACAATTTCGCCTACGATGACGCCACTAAATTCACCAGCGGCAGACTCTACATCATCCACTTCTAGGCCAGCTAGAGTGATTTGAGCTATCAATTCATCACTGCTTAATGCGGGGTTAACCCATTCACGAAGCCATTGTTCACTAAATTTCATGTCTATCTCTCGATCAAAGATTAACTAAATTGGGCCAAAAAGCGTAGGTCGTTTTCAAAGAACATCCGTAAGTCTTTAACGCCATAGCGCAACATAGCTAAGCGCTCTACACCCATACCAAAGGCAAAACCAGTGTATTTTTCAGTGTCGATGCCTGAGTGTTCGAATACTTTAGGATGAACCATGCCACAACCCAATACTTCCAGCCACTTTTGTTCACCATCTTCACCTTGGTAACCGATATCTACTTCTATGGAAGGCTCTGTAAAGGGAAAGTATGAGGGGCGGAAGCGCACTTGAAGGTCACGTTCGAAGAATACGTTGAGGAAGTTATGCAGAATACCTTTTAAGTCTGCAAAACTAATATTGTCATCTACCAGCAAGCCTTCTATTTGGTGGAACATGGGAGAGTGGGTTTGGTCGGAATCACACCGATAAACGCGGCCAGGACAAATAATGCGAATAGGCGGCTGTTGCTTCTCCATAGTTCTCACTTGCACACCTGATGTGTGGGTACGAAGTAAGGTGCCATCACCAAAATAGAACGTGTCATGCATAGCCCGCGCTGGGTGATGAGCAGGAATATTGAGTGCTTCAAAGTTGTGGTAGTCATCTTCAATTTCTGGGCCTTGGGCTACAGAAAAACCAATTTGAGCGAAGAAGTTTTGAATCCGTTCGATGGTCATGGTGACAGGGTGTAGGCCTCCAAAATCTTGGCCACGCCCGGGTAGTGTCACATCAATGCTTTCTACTGCAAGTTGCTTGCTTAGGGCATTAGCAGCCATCATAGTGCGCTTTACAGTAATAGCGTCTTGCACTTGCTGTTTGGCTTCGTTGATCTTCGCGCCTGCCGCAGGGCGCTCTTGTGCCGACAGCTTACCTAGGCTTTTGAGTTGCTGTGTCAGTTCGCCCTTTTTACCTAAGTACTGAACCCGAACGTGGTCAAGGGCTGCTTCATCTGCCGCTTGAGCCACAGCGTTTAAGCCATCGGTGACCAGTTGCTTGAGGTGATCCATATTATTCTCCATCTAAAACAAGACAGGGGAAGAGTTTGCACTCTTCCCCTGTTTCTAATCCTCGTTAGAGGATACGAAGGTAGTTTAATCTATGCTAACCAAGGTTAACGTTAGATCAACCAGCTTAAGCGAGTGCCGCTTTAGCCTTCTCTACGATCGCTGTGAATACCGCTTTGTCGTGAATGGCTAGGTCTGCCAATACTTTGCGGTCGATCTCGATTGAAGATTTCTTCAAACCAGAAATCAAACGGCTATAGGACAACCCATTCATACGCGCACCGGCGTTTATACGAGCAATCCATAGAGCACGGAACTGACGCTTACGTTGACGACGGTCGCGGTAGGCATATTGGCCAGCTTTGATGACTGCTTGCTTAGCAACACGAAATACACGACTACGTGCACCGTAATAGCCTTTAGCCAGCTTGAGGATCTTCTTATGACGACGGTGTGCTTGGACACCACGTTTTACGCGAGACATTATACTTCTCCTTACCAGTGACTAATTAGATATACGGCAACATGCGCTTTACTAATGGCTTATCTGCAGCACTAATCTGCAAAGTGCCACGTAAATGACGCTTACGCTTGGTACTCTTTTTGGTCAAAATATGACTGGTGAAGGACTGACGGTGTTTAAAGCCGTTAGCAGTTTTCTTGAATCGTTTTGCAGCGCCGCTGCAAGATTTCATCTTAGGCATTACATTTACTCCACGCATTCGTTGATTGTTAATGAAGACGCATTTAAGAACCTAAACCCTTAAGTGGTCTCCCGATTGTAACGTTTAACGGCTACTTTCTTTTCTTTGGTGCCAAAACCATAGTCAATTGACGGCCTTCCATCTTCGGATATTGCTCTACTCCAGCGTATTCGGCCAAATCGACCTCTACACGCTTGAGTAATTCCATACCCAATTCTTGGTGTGCCATCTCACGACCACGGTAACGCAAGGTTACTTTCGTCTTGTCACCATTCTCTAGGAAACGGATCAGGTTGCGTAGTTTTACCTGATAATCTCCTACATCAGTCCCTGGACGGAACTTGATTTCTTTCACTTGCGTCTGCTTTTGCTTCTTTTTAGCAGCCGCTTTTTGTTTTTTCACTTCAAACACTTGTTTGCCGTAGTCCATAATCTTACAGACCACAGGCTCAGCATCGGCTGCAATCTGAACTAGGTCTAGCTTGGCTGCTTCTGCCATTACCAGTGCTTCAGCTACAGTAACAATACCGACTTGTTCGCCGTCGGCACCGATGAGGCGACATTCTATCGCTTCAATATGTTCGTTAATTGTTGGGCGTTTTGCTTTGCCCTTAGTATATTCCCGTTTAATTTCGGTATCTCCGTTAATTCATAATTTGAAACGTATATTTACGTTTCAGTGCGGCCTAGTTTGGCGATATCTGCATTAAGCAGATCGGCAAACGATTCTAGGCTCATATTACCCAAATCTTCACCCGTACGAGTTCGTACAGTGACAGATTGAGTTTCAACTTCCTTATCACCAATAACTAGCAAATAAGGAACTTTAAGAATTGTATGCTCGCGGATTTTAAAGCCTACCTTTTCGTTTCTCAAGTCCGCAGAGGCCCTAAAACCCATTTTTGTTAACTTTTCTGCAACTTCTTTGCAAAAAGGTGCCTGTTTGTCCGTAATATTCAAAATTGACACTTGTTTGGGTGCTAACCAAGGCGGCATAGCACCAGCGAAGTTTTCGATCAAAATACCTAAAAAACGCTCAAATGAACCCAAAGTTGCCCGATG
Organism: Oceanospirillaceae bacterium UBA1126; assembly: GCA_002312935.1. Taxonomy (GTDB): domain Bacteria; phylum Pseudomonadota; class Gammaproteobacteria; order Pseudomonadales; family Balneatricaceae; genus Njordibacter. Next base: position 6,233 of record DCAT01000053.1, read on the forward strand.
CAACATCACTGGAACTTCACGATCACCTGCTTCGTTTACAAACTGCGCATCAAGACGACCTGGCATAGAAAAGTCTACCTGAATAGTGCCACACTGCCAAACTCGGCCAAGGCAATCCTTCAAAGAAAATTCAATCTTAGGACCATAAAAAGCACCTTCACCTGGCAAAATATCAAAGGGCAGTTGCTTAGCATTAAGTGCTTCTTCTAAAGCAGCCTCCGCACGATCCCAAACTTCATCAGCACCAACACGCTGCTCTGGGCGAGTGGACAACTTTAAAATGACATCGTCAAAGCCAAAGTCTTGGTAGACGTCGTACAAAAAGTCAATAAATCGAGCCACTTCATCTTGCATCTGGCTTTCAGAACAGAAAATGTGGCCATCGTCTTGAGTAAAGGCACGAACCCGCATAATGCCATGCAACGTGCCAGAAGGTTCATTGCGATGACATGAGCCAAACTCGGCCATGCGAATCGGTAACTCTTTGTAGCTCTTCAACCCTTGATTAAAAATCTGTATATGACAGGGGCAGTTCATTGGCTTAACTGCATAGTCACGGTTTTCAGAAGACGTGGTGAACATCATCTCAGAAAACTTATCCCAATGACCAGAACGCTCCCAAAGGCTACGATCAACCACTTGTGGCGTTTTTACCTCTTGGTAGCCACCCTCAATCTGACGCTCACGCATGTAACGCTCAACCACTTGGTAGATAGTCCAGCCGTTGGGATGCCAAAATACCATACCCGGGGCTTCTTCTTGGGTGTGGAATAAATCTAGTTTTTTACCTAGCTTACGGTGATCGCGTTTTTCTGCTTCTTCTAAGCGGTGCAAATAAGCTTTAAGGTCTTTTTTGTCTGCCCACGCTGTGCCATAAACACGCGTCAACATGGCATTGTTAGAATCCCCCCGCCAGTATGCGCCAGCAACTTTCATAAGCTTAAACGACTTGATATGGCCAGTAGAGGGCACATGAGGGCCACGGCATAAGTCGGTAAAGCCACCTTGACTGTAAAAAGAAAGATCTTCTTCGCCGGGAATGCCGTCAATA
>DCAT01000045.1 GCA_002312935.1 Oceanospirillaceae bacterium UBA1126
CTGGCACTGCACCATGGATTTGCGCCCCAAGTTTGAGGGCCAAGTTATCACTTGTGAGTACCAGCCACTGGGAGGCTTCTCCCATAGTGAAGCCACAGTTACTGGAGAATGGGCGGGAAGTTCGACGCAGGTCTGGCTTCTCACTAGAATCTAAGGCACACACCTCATGGTCTTCAGCCAAAGCACCCATGGTGCGGAAACCTTCCATTACTTCAGGGGTAATGGGTGCATCACTGCCGCCAACGATGACAAGATCTCGGCGGCCACTTTTAATGTCTTCAACAGCATTTCGTAGATTGTATAAAAACGTAGCACATGCGCCTAAGGCAGAACCCACAGCCCCAACACTACCCAGTAAATAGGCATTAACGAAATCAGCCGGCATTTGCCCATAACCTAAAGGCATTTGCTTTGAGGTGATGCGCTTACCAGTACTTGGATTTTTTAGTAAGCCGCCAAAACCTGCTTCATCTAACTGTCCAATTGAGTTGCTGGCATATACAGCAATGCGGTCTGGCGCAATATGGTCTTGCATAGTTTGCCAAGCAATGCCGGTAGAACTAAGGGCGTCAGATGCGCCAAATACAGTCATTTGTAAATTACGGGGATGGTTACGAGACTGATATAAAGAGCCAGGATCGAAGCCATCAGGTAGTTGTCCTGCTGCGCTTACGGGTGCGCGCCTAGTGTCTGGCAGGATGGCTGAGAAAGTGCCAGTAATGGTGACTTCTACAGTGTCTTTGTCTACTGTACTCACGTGCCAATTATCAGGCAGGCTAGCGGGTAAGTGACGCCTACGCATGTGAATACAGGTGCAGTCACCAGATGCAGGTTTAATTTCGGCAGCTTTGTTTAATACTAATTGGTGGATGTCGTAGGCTTCAGCTCGTATAGGGCGTATCAGGGTAGCTTGTTTTAGTTGTTCGCATAGCTGTTCAGATAACTGGGCTTGGGTTAGCCCTTGTTCTTGGCCAAGTATATAGTAAAGGCCATTGGAAAAGGTAGCCTTGTTGGTTAGAGTGGCTAGGTCTGTCATTGTGTCCAGCCGGCTTTGCGTATCTAAATGATCAACAACGAGGCGCCGATAACCATGGTGGGAGGAGGTTCGACCAGCGGCATTTATTCCGCCAAAACCAATAATGACTGGTAGATTCGACAACTAACAATTCCCCAAAATAACTGACATAAACACGATAGCGCCCATTCTAGCAGAGTGGTGGCTAAACTCTAGGTCTGTGACGTAATCTAGTGTATTCGATGCGCTTCCAAGTGCAAGTGGATGACCTTCTTACCTAATAAATGCAATTCTCCTTGGGTTCTTTGCTCTCCATCGCTGCTAAATTCGAACGTAAATTGCCTTAACGGCGATATATGTCCTTTGTTGTCTCGCTTTAAACGGGTTTTTTTAAGGGCTACAGTGTCATCAAGCAATTGTACGTCTTGTTGCTCGCACTGGTATTTAGCGGTTGAACGTGCCCGATCCTTAGCAGCACTTGTGTCCCACCAGTATATTAAGCCTAAAACTAAAGGCAATAAAAGCCACTCTAAACTCATTACCCACCTGCCTTTTTAACAGAAGGCCAACCCCGGTTGGCCAATAACATGATTAGTATATCGCGATGGTCACCTTGTAATTCAAGGGTGTGGCCTTTTACAGAGCCACCAGAACTGGTTTTTTGTTTAAGCTCCTTAAGTAACTTCTTTAATTCTACCTCAGCTAAGGGGATGCCAGTAATGGTAGTAACACCTTTACCCTTGCGGCCTTTGGTTTCTAGCCTAATGCGCACGTTACCATCACCCTTTGTGCTGCTATCATCGTTACATTGGCACTGAGTATAGCCACATTCAGGGCAAAGTCGCCCCTGGTCTGTGGAATAAACAAGTCTGGACATGTTAGGGCTCCCCTGGAATAGTAATACCGTGGATAGGGTCTTCAGTAATAATGATAGGACGTATAAGCTGCACTAACTCACTGCAAGGGTGCTGATCGCTGTTACCCCACCAAGACTTCTGCCATGGTTCCAGTTGATTGATTCTAATCATGGAGCGAATATCATCAATGTAGTCTACTCCCCGAGACGAGTAGCTAATTAATCCTGCAGATAAGGCTCGGGCAGTAACAGTTTGGTCATTATTAATTAAACATTCACGAATGCGGCGCAAGCCGATATAACTCGCATGGGAATTTAAGTTGCGAATATAGGCATCTACTGATTCTTGTGGGTTTTTAAATTTACGCACTTCGTAACTTTCACCCTCAGGGCGGCCACTTGGGATCAAACCGCAGCCTAAGCTAAAACACCATTGTCCGAAAAGATTATTGCCCTGAATAGCGAAGCGAGAGGTGCCCCAAGCGCTCTCATTGGCTGCTTGAGCCAACACCAAGGCTGCTGGCACTGTGTCAATCTTGCGTAATAATAAATCAATTTGCTCTGCAGCTACTTTAGTTTTAATCTTATGACTTTTTGACAAGCGGTTAAGCCGCTGAACCTGCTGTTTGGTGAGTCGGTGAGGCTGCATCCGTTGAATTTCTTTACGAATCTGAACTATTTTGTTATTTGCTGTTCTGGCTAACTGGCCTAAATAATCGAAAAAACGAGTCTTTTTTGTTTTAACATCAATAATGCCCGAAAAATCAGGTAACGGCTCTACTTTTGGCCTCAAGCTTGATTCAATCGCATGACTTATACGGGCTGCTACATTGGCGCTTGAAACTGGCCGAGGAATTGTAATTGGCTGGAGGCTTGTTTGCCCCTTAGAGTCTAGAGAGTAGTTGGACTTATTGTCATCTTTAGCCACTATGTCAGGTTTTTTAGTCTTTGAGATTTCAGGGGCAGGGGGTGTGCTTTCGGGCTTCAATTGCTCAGTCTGAAAACTCTTGAATGTTAGCTTCTCTGTATTGTTAAGTAAAAAGGCGACAATAAAAAATATAACCAAACCTGTCAACCAGGCATTCTTGCGCAAAAAGGCGAGGATATTCATAGGCAGCAGAACTCTACTAGGGGTGAAAAAGCTTTGCTGTGGGGATATCCTCTTCCCCTAGCTGAGCAATTAGGCGTGCATTTTCCTTCTGCAATTGAGTGATTTCTAGGGTGTTTATCAAACTTTCGCTTATCAATAGCGTTATCTTTTCTTCAAGTGTTTGCATGAGCAAGGGAGTGTCAGTAGATGCTGATAAGGCGCTCATCACACTAAACCTTGGCTTTGTTCTTAGATTTTTCTATGGCTGAAAAAGCTGCTATTTGTGCTTCAGTTGCTGGCAACTGATGTTGGCCTTTCCATTCACTATAGGGCATACAATAAACATGCTCTCGGGCTTGGTCATAATCCATGCCAACCCCCTGATCCTCAGCTGCAGCCATAAGCCACTTGCTCATACAGTTGCGACAGAATCCTGCCAATATCATTAGGTCTATATTCTGCACATCCTTACGTTTATCTAAGTGTTTAACCAAGCTACGAAAGGCTGCTGCTTCAAGTTCTGTTTGTGTTTGTTGGTCCATATCAATCTCGCTAAGGCCAAAATAATCAACCGCCATAATATAGCTTTAACTGCGCTAGTGCTAGCAGGCTTGGAGGTAGACTTGATCTCTGCATTATTATAGGTAAAATGCTGGTTGCATATACAGTAATTTATAAGGGCGACGTATAGGTGAATAGAAAAATAATTCATTGCGATTGTGATTGTTTTTATGCCGCTGTGGAAATGCGTGAAATGCCAAGTTATCGCAACCGACCGATCGCTATTGGTGGAGCAGCGAATAGCAGAGGAGTGATAGCAACGTGTAACTATCCTGCACGTAAATTTGGGATTCATTCTGCTATGCCATCGTCCCAAGCCTTGCGGGCCTGCCCAGAGTTATTGATATTGCCTGGGCGCATGGCATTGTACCAAGCTGTATCGCATCAAATCATGGCTATTTTTCAGCGCTATTCGGACACGATAGAGCCGTTGTCATTAGATGAAGCCTTTATAGACGTGAGTGAGTCTAGGCTATTTGATGGCAGTGCAACCCGCATCGCTCAGCAGATTCGGGCCGATGTTGAAGCAGAAGTAGGGATTACTATTTCTGCAGGCGTAGCGCCTAACAAGTTTATTGCCAAGGTAGCCAGTGACTGGCGTAAACCTAATGGTTTATTCGTAGTGAAGCCTGATGAGTTAGATGGGTTTAGTGCTCAACTGCCCGTTAAAAAAATACCTGGCATTGGCCCAGTCAGTGCTGCTAAGTTAGCTGCTCAGGGTATCCTCACTTGCGCCGACCTAAGGCCGTTTAGTGAATTAGAATTAGAACAAAAGTTTGGCCGTATGGGGCAAATTTTAGCGTTGCGAAGGTTTGGAGAGGACCATCGGCCAGTGCAAACGAGTCGGGTGAGAAAGTCTGTATCTGTAGAAAATACATACAGCCAAGATCTAACTAGCTTAGAGGACTGCCGTGATGCCCTTTACCCCTTGTATGAGCAGCTTATGGAGCGCTGGAAAAAACTCTCTTACCACTACGCAGTGTCAGGGCTGGTAGTGAAGTTGAAGTTTGCAGATTTTTCACAATTAACTCGAGAGCAAGCCAGCACAGACATCGACTTAGACTTTTTTAAGGCCTTACTGCAACTGGCTTTTGAGAGTGGCCAGCCACAGCAGCAAGCCCAAGGAGTACGCTTGCTAGGATTGGGACTAAAAATAAAAGCCCCAATCACACAGCAGCAGTTGCGTTTGTTTTAACCACGAAAGCTTAGGTACTGCGTTTCTTACCCGTAACGATGGCGCCTAAATTCTCTAGCATTAAAATCATTGAAGGGACTACAAATAGAATGAGCAGGGTGCCAAGCGCTAAGCCAAAGACGATAGATATTGCCATTGGAATTAGGAATTGTGCCTGCAATGACTCTTCAAATAAAATAGGCGTCAAGCCTGCGATGGTCGTCATCGAGGTTAATAGCACCGCCCTTAAGCGTTGGCATGCTGCTTCTACAATGGCTTCTTTAGGCGCAACGCCTTGTTCGCGGAAGCCCTTATAGAAAGACAGCAATACAATACTGTTATTAATGATAATGCCTGATAAACCAAACAGCCCAAATAACGACAAGATGGTCAGGTCTCTATCCATAACAAGGTGGCCTAAAACGGCACCTGTTAAACCAAATGGTATGGTAAACATTACTGCAACAGGCCAAGTGTAGGACGCGAATACCCAAGCCAAAACGATGTAGATTAGGATAAGCGCCAATACCAAACCAGTTAGCATCTCACCCAAGGTGTCTCGTTCATCCGCTGCTTTACCTCCAAAACCGATCTTAACGCCATATTGGCGTTCAAGGTCTGGGATAACATCCTTCTTCAAAGCCGCTATAACCACGTTGGCGTTAGTGGCACCCGTATCAACGTCTGCTTTTACTGAAACTGTAAGCTGACCATTTTCACTACTGAACTGATCAATGCCCCGTCTAGAGCTAAACTCTACCAGCTCTAACAAGGGCACAGTGTTGCCAGATGGAAGAACAATTGGCAGGGCATACAAAGTTGCAAGGCTATTGCGGTCTCGGTCTTTGAGCATTAAACGCACATCAATTTCGTCTGCACCAAGGTAAAAACTTTGCAAGGTTACACCATCAAACGCGTACCGCAGCTGCCGACCAATGTCTGCACTTGTGAACCCTAAGGTTGTCGCCTGTGGAGTTAAGGTAAAGATGAGTTGTTCCATACCATACGGGAGGTTGTCATCAATGTTTAGAACCCCCGTAAAGACTTTTAGAGCTGCCTGGAGTTCTAGGGCAACCTGCTTCATTACTTCGGCGCTAGCACCAGTGATGTTGGCGTCAATAGGTTTGCCTGGTGGGCCAGCTTCTGGCTGGTCGATAATGATTTTTTCTAATCCAGGTACATTGGGTATTTTTTTATTCCATACCTCAATAAATTCAGCGTTAGAAACCAATCTCAATTTTGAGCTATCTAGCTCTATCTGTAATAAAGCCACTTGCTCAGTGCTAGAAATACCTGCTGTAGCAAGCTTGTTAGAACCAAAATAACTGACTCGTTGTCTGATTAAATCGCCACCTAATTCAGCTTCAGTTTCTAGTAAAGCGTCTTCTACTTTAACTAAGTAGGATGCAACTTCACTTGCTGGTGTGCCACTGCTAAATTGCACGTTGGCACGTATGTTGTCTCCATCGACGCTAGGGAAGAACGCAAACTGAATCCGGCCGCCCACTAACAAACCTACAGCTAAAACTAGGGCTGTGATAGCTAGGCTAAAAGTGACCAAGCGAAAATCTATGGCAAAGTTAACCGCAGGCCGAAACATGTTATTTTTAAAGTTTTCAAAACCGTTTTCAAAGCCAGTGCGCACGCGCCAAGGTTTTTTGTTCATCTGGCTCTTAAGGGCATGATGCAGATGTCCTGGTAAGATTAAAAAACACTCAACCAATGACACTAAAATAACGCAAATTACCACGATTGGTATATCAGCTAAGATGCTACCAATGATGCCATTAATCAATAACAGCGGTAAAAAGGCTGCGATGGTTGTTAACGAAGAGGCTGTAATAGGCCCCATCATTCGTTGCGCACCACCTAAGGCAGCTTGCAGAGGGGGCTCTCCTTGTTGGAAGTGCGCCAGAGTATCTTCCCCCACCACTATTGCATCATCCACAATGATACCCAAAGCCATGATCATGCCAAAGAGGCTGATCATGTTTATGGACCCGCCGATGAAATACATGACTCCCCAAGTAGCTAATAGGGAGGCTGGAATGCCCATGGCAACCCAGAACGCCACTCTTGAGTTGAGAAATATAAACAACAAGCCCACTACAAAAAGTAAACCGTAGGCGCCGTTATTAATGAGCAAGCTGATACGGGCCTTTAGTAAGAGCCATTGTTCATCAAATACGGCTATCTCTACACCCTCTGGCAAGCGCTGACGTGCCTCCACCACCCATTCATTCATAATCCCTGCAGTTTTAATAGTGTCATCATTATTGGTGCGCATGATCTCTAGCTGAACCGCAGGCCTTCCTTTATAGCTAATGGTAGCTTGATCTTCCTTTGGGCGCAGACTTATGTCTGCTACGTCACCCAAACGAAGCAGCTGGGCGTTATCTCCAGTAAGTAGAGGTAGCTGTTCAAAGCTACTAACATCTGACACTTTGCCAATGGCGCGTAATTGTCTTGAGCCAGCTGTGCGACCCGCAGTACCAGCCATCACATCTTGGCTCTGGTTGTTAATTAGACCAGCCATATTTTTCAGTGATAAGCCCAGATCGTGCATGGTTTTAGGCTCGATTTGAATGGCAATTTCTTGTTCAGGTAAGCCGCTAATATTAATCTTACTGATGCCTCTGTTGAGCAATTCTCGCTCTGCCTGGCGGGCTAGGTTTGTGAGCTCATAGACAGGTCCATCTGATGTGATGAGCAAGGTGCCCACAGCGTCATACCTGACAATCTGTCCAACAGTAGGGGTTTCAGCATCGCTAGGAAGGTTGCTGACGGCATCTACTCGTTGTTTAATCGAGTTAGTTGCTTCTCCCAAGTCGGCGCCACTCTCTATCTCCAAGGCGATTGATACGCCACCGCGGGTGGTCCTCGACGTCACCTTTTTAACATTAGCAACGTTTTTCAGCTCTTGTTCTACGGGGATGGTAATGCTTTTTTGCACATCTTCTGCAGCAGCGCCTGGCCAAGCGATATAAACTCTGACAACGTCTATGGCAAAATCTGGAAAAAATTGTGTGTTGAGCTGCTTTAATCCATAACCGCCAGATATAAATAGCAGTAACATTAAAAGATTGGGGGCTACTTTGTGATTGGCAAAGAGGCTAATGAATGATTGCATCATGTGCTTGTGCTCCTGCTAGCGCATTTCGACTAATAAGCCGGTAACGGCGTTGGGGAGTTGTGTGATCAAGATATTGTCGCCACTGCGCAATTGAGCGCTTCGTACCAAGGTTAAACGCTCACCAGCAGGGCTAGTCCAGTCCCCTACACGACTAATATTTAACGCTTCAAGGCGTTGTTCAACAATGCGGTAGATTCGATTTTGACCATAAATCGCTAATTCAGGTAAGGCCACAACATTGGCCTGTGTTGGCAGTTTAACTTTTACCTGCAGATTTTTGCCCACTTCAATATTTTGGCTACCAGCTAGCCGGAAGAAAGCATCAATGCCTCCTTGGCTAGAAGACGCTTCTGCTGATAAGCGATCTAACGTTAGCTGGTAAGATTGACCAAGATGAGAAATGCTAGCTTCCAAACCTT
>DCAT01000199.1 GCA_002312935.1 Oceanospirillaceae bacterium UBA1126
GCAGGCGTATACCGCCAACCTATAATAGCCTCTGCTACTGACAAGAAATTATACGAACATGAAATTGGCTTTAACTACGATGGTGGCGAACCATTTGCAGAATCAGGCCCAATAATTATGGGCAATGGCGATAACGTAATGTCTGTTACTCAAATGATACCAGACGAGAAAACCCAAGGTGATGTTGACGCTACGTTCAAAACTCGATTCTATCCCAACGATGTGGAAAGATCATTTGGCCCTTTCAATATGGCTAACCCCACTAGCCTACGTTTTACTGGGCGACAAGTCAGAATACGCATTGAGGGTGTTAATGCTGATGATTGGCGCGTTGGTATTAACAGATTGGAAGTCATACAGGGTGGCAGACGTTGAGCATACTAGACAGCCCTCCAAGGTTAATTAACCTTAATTGGTTGCAGTGGGCGCAACGCACATCAATTTGGTTAGCCACAACGCGAAGTGCTTTACGTCATAGAGGCGCAAGCGAATCAGCCGCAGAAGATGGTGTGCTTCTTTGGAACCAGACAGGCGAATACCCTGTTGTATCGGTTGATGGTGTTTATGTGCCTGTTCAGATTGCTAGAGGTTATACAGTGTCGGCATTGCCCACAGGCGTATTAGGGCAACGTGCTTATGTGACTGATGCAGCTTCACCTAGTTTTGGTGCTGCGGTGTCAGGTGGCGGTGCGGTGGTTATACCCGTATTTAAAAACGCTAGTGCTTGGATTGTTGGGTGACTGAGCTACAACGCTGCAAAGGCTGGATTGAATCGGCCTTAGAATATGGTGGTGGTACGCACATATACGATGACATTGTGACTGCTATCGTTGAGGGCAAGATGCAACTATGGCCTGCTGAAAATTCATGCCTGGTTACTGAAATTACTAAGTACCCTAGAAAGAAGGTTTTGCATGTGTTTTTAGGCGGTGGAAATTTAGATGAAATTAAAGGTATGCAGGCTGATGTGATTGCCTGGGCAAAAGCGCAAGAGTGTGAAAGTTTAACAATGAGTGGTCGTAAAGGCTGGTCAAAAGCATTGGCAGACATTGGCTGGAAATCCCAGTTAGTGCTATTAGAAAAGAGGTTTTAGAATATGTCTAAAGGTGGCACTTCAACAAGCAACACCCAGATACCAGCATATTTAGAAGATGCGGTAAGAGAAAACATCAACCGAGCGCGTGACGTTTCGCAGATTGGATATACGCCTTACTACGGGGCCGATGTAGCTGCGTTCTCGCCTATGCAACAGCAAAGTATGCGTTCTACTGGAAACGCTGCTAGTGCCTTTGGATTAGCTCCAGAAGGATTTGATGGAACAGCAGGAATCCCTCAAGCACAAACTTTTGCAGGCGGTGTGCAAGGATACTCAAGCGCACCACTTTATGAGCAATCATTAGATAAGTTATTTGCCAACGCGCCAGCGCAATATAACGCTATGAATGACATGTTTATTGACCCGTTTACAGGCGCACGTTCACGCAATAATTACGGCAACGCAAGCCCTGTTATGGGAATGGCTAGGACAGGCGGTGGTAATGGCGGTGATGGTTACAGTTCTACTATGGAACATCATAATGCTTTTTTAAATCGCATGAGAGAAGAGGGTGCTTCTGACGTTTACGACTCAATTTATCAACAGACATATACGGCAGGAGATTTGGTGAATGGTGATACTTTTGTTGGTGACGATGGGCTTAATTACACAGTTGGCTACGATGTTGGTCAAGTAGACCCTAGTTTAGCTAACGCAGTACAGCGAAATAAAATTAATGAAGTAAGAAGTAATTCATCTGCTGTAGGAGGTATTCTTGGAAATACATTACAAGGCTTCCCACTAAGCCGTCTTTTTGAAGGAATTACAGGTATTGCTCCATTTAATTCTAATGATGCCCCAGTGGGCAGTTTATCAACTGCTGATGTGCGTGACGGAAGGTTTGGTGGATTAATTGGTTATGAACAAGAAAATGCTAGGGCGATAGCTGATGCAGCAAATCGACAAGCAAATGAACTTAGTCAAAACAGACTTCAAAACGATATGTTACGAGATGATATTTATTCTAGTGGCGGTCTTTTAGGTAATGATACAAGTGCTGGGTTCTTGGAATCTGGACAACAATTTGTAGATCAATTATCTGAACAAGAAAAGTTTAATTTAATTCAACAAAATACTTTAAATGCAAGATTAGCAGTAGAAGCAAACGAAAGAGCGCAGGCAGAAAATCAGAGAAATATAGCAGCAGCACAAGAAGCAGCTATAGAAGCCGCAAGAGCCGCAGCAGCAGAGAGAGCAAGAATAGCAGCATCGCAAAGAAGCACAATTAACTCAAGTGATGGTGATGGGCCTAAAGGTAATAATAGTTCTGGCGGTTATGGAAAAAGCCAAGCACCTAACGAAGCTGGTTCACGATTCGGTTTATAAGGAATAATATTATGGCAGGCAACGGAAATGGCGGTGGTTTTAACGTCAACACAGCAGCAGCAGGCGGCATCCAGCAAGCAGGCATTGGTACACAAGGCGAATTAGGCTATCGGCCTATGGCTATTGGCGCACCTAGTCAAGCTAACTTGCAGCAATATACCAACCCTTATGAGACACAAGTGGTTAACCAATCACTAGCAGATTTAGAACGTAGCCGATTAATGGCTCAGAATGTGGGTGGCGCACA
>DCAT01000200.1:0-179 GCA_002312935.1 Oceanospirillaceae bacterium UBA1126
GAGTTGCGTGCCCACGGTAAAAAACCCGATGGGTCACTTTGGCGCATTGCCATAGAAACACCTTCTGTAGATGCACGACAAATTTATCAGGTAGTTAAAGTTAATAATATGGCTGTTGCAACGTCTGGCAACTACCGTAATTATTATGAGCAAGATGGCGTACGTTACTCTCATACGTT
>DCAT01000200.1:505-794 GCA_002312935.1 Oceanospirillaceae bacterium UBA1126
GATCCTAGTACGTTAAGGCCTGTTACGCACAATTTAGCATCTGTTACGGTGGTTGATGCAAGTGCTGCGAGGGCAGATGCTTTGGCGACGGCTTTGATGGTAATGGGAGACGAACAAGGAGTGGCTTGGGCAACTAGGCATCAAGTACCCGCTTACTTTATAATGAAACAAGATCAAGGCTTTGTAGCGCGATCTACTGCCGGCTTTAAAGATTATTTGGAGAATTAAATGCAAACTATGATGTTATCTTTTATCGTTTTAATCCTTATTGTTGCGGGTATGGCCGTAG
>DCAT01000200.1:1066-10021 GCA_002312935.1 Oceanospirillaceae bacterium UBA1126
TCGATTGCTTGCTTGAGAAAAATTGGAGTGGATTATTGTTGCGGGTATGGCCGTAGGGGTGTTGATGGGGCGTAAGCCTATAGCAGGTTCTTGTGGCGGCATGACTGCTTTGGGTATGGACGTGGCATGTGACGTGTGCAAAGGCGACCCAGAAGTGTGCGATACAGAACAGCAAAAGACGATCAAAGCGGATAAGCTTGCGCATAATAACGTGGATGACATTAGTTACGACGTGGGCCGCTAGACACTAATCACTGTTTAGTCAACGAACAAAAATTTAGTAGTACAGAGAAAAGAACATGGCAGATTATGATTATGATCTAGTAGTTATTGGTACTGGACCAGCAGGAGAGGCTGCAGCGATTAATGCGGCTAAACTCGGTCGTAAGGTAGCAGTTGTAGAAATGCGTGATCAAGTGGGTGGTGGTTGTGCTCATAAAGGCACTATTCCGTCTAAGGCTCTGCGCCACGCAGTTAAGCAGATCATTGAGTTTAATACTAACCCTATGTTTCGTGCCATTGGAGAACCTAAAAACTTCTCTTTCCCTCAGGTGCTAAAAACAGCCAGCGAAGTGATTGCGAAACAAGTAATGCTCCATACGCAGTTTTATGCCCGTAACCGAGTAGACGTTTTCTTTGGTTTTGCCCGTTTTTTAGATCGCAATAATATTGAAATATTGGGAAATGAGACTAACGAAAATTTACGCTTCGATCAAGCAGTTATTGCCACTGGATCCAGCCCTTATGAACCAGATGATGTAGACTTTTCCCATCCGCGTATTTATACCAGCGACACCGTACTTAACTTAGAGCACACGCCACGCACATTGATCATCTATGGTGCCGGTGTCGTGGGTTCTGAATATGCGTCTATTTTTGCTGGTTTGGGTGTAAGAGTTGAATTGGTTGATAACCGTGCTAACCTGCTAGAATTCCTTGACGTCGAGATTTCAGACTCTTTGAGCTACCATCTGCGCAATAATGGCGTGCGCATACGCCACAACGAAACCTATAAGGCTGTTACGGCTGACGAAACCTCAGTATCTATAGAGCTTGAGTCTGGCAAGCGTATTCGTGCAGATATGCTATTGTTCTGTAATGGGCGTTCTGGTAATACCAAAGGTATTGGCTTAGAAAACCTTGGGATCCAAACTAACAGCCGTGGCCAGTTAGAAATTGATCAGCGCTATCAAACTAACGTAGAAGGTATTTACGCAGCTGGTGACGTAGTAGGTTGGCCAAGTTTGGCTTCAGCTGCCTATGATCAGGGCCGTTCAGCAGCCACAGACTTGCTGGGCCTACCTGGCTTCCGATTTGTAGATGATGTCCCAACAGGTATTTATACCATTCCAGAGATCAGTTCCTTAGGTAAAACAGAAGAACAACTTACCGAAGAAAAAGTGCCTTATGAAGTGGGGCAAGCGTTTTTTAAAGATCTTGCGCGTGCACAAATTAGTGGTGAAGTAGTCGGTATGCTAAAGATTTTATTTAACCGTGAAACCTACGAAATTCTAGGTATTCACTGCTTTGGTGACAGAGCCTCAGAAATTATTCATATCGGTCAAGCCATTATGAACCAAAAAGGTGATGCTAATACAATTGAGTATTTTGTAAACAATACCTTTAATTTTCCCACTATGGCAGAAGCATACCGTGTAGCTGCTCAACTTGGGCTTAATAGAGCGCGGCAGGTTAATCACTAATCAACACTTACTAAAGCTGGCATCATTTGAGCTGGCAGTTTTTTATCCCATTAGGAAACTTATGTTTCAATCCATCGCTTTGACTGTTGGCCTAAGATATATCCGAGCTCAGCGGCAGAATCACTTCATTTCCTTCATCTCGCTAATCTCTATGTTGGGCCTAGTTCTCGGTGTGACGGTACTTATACTCGTATTGTCAGTAATGAATGGCTTTGATCAAGAGCTACGAAAGCGCATTTTGGGCATGGTTCCCCATGCAACTGTGCAAACATCTGAACCTATAATGGATTGGCAACAACCTGCTGAGTTAGCAATGCAGGTTGAGGGTGTTGTTGGTGTGGCGCCTTTTGTTCATGGCCAAGGTATGTTTAATAATCGTGGCAGAATACAACCGGTGTTGTTACATGGTATTGAACCAGAGGCTGAATCTAAAGTGTCAATATTGCCAAACCATATGACCTTTGGGTCTGTGTCTGACCTAAAGGCTGGGCAGTTCAATATTCTTATGGGTGATCTTTTAGCACGTCAACTTGGAGCAAGGCTAGGCGATAAAGTGACTTTATTTTTGCCTGAGGCATCGTTAACAGTTGCAGGCATTATCCCTCGGTTAAAACGTTTTACCTTGGTTGGTATTTTTAAAGTTGGTGCAGAACTAGATGCTAATTTGGCTATTATGCATATTGCTGATGCTAGTAAGCTGAAACGTTTAGGGGGTGGGGCAGAAGGTTTGCGTTTGAAGTTAGATGATTTATTTACTGCACCAGAGAAAGCAAAACAAGTTGCATCCCAATTACCGGGGCAATACTGGACCAGTGACTGGACACGAACCCATGGTAGTTTATTTCAAGCCATTCAGTTAGAACGACGCATGTTGGGCTTGTTATTAATGCTTGTAGTTGCTGTAGCGGCGTTCAATATTGTGTCTACCCTAGTAATGCTTGTGGTTGAGAAACAAGCTGACATCGCCATTCTTAGAACCCTAGGGGCAAGCCAAAGAGATGTGATGGGTATATTTATTGTTCAAGGCAGTATTATTGGTTTTCTAGGGACTTTGCTTGGGACTTTTATAGGCGTTGTTATGGCGCTCAATGTTACCCGCATTGTGGACTGGGCTGAACAATTGTTTGGCTTTAAAGTTCTTAGTGCTGATGTTTATTTTATTAGCTATTTTCCTTCTCAAGTTAAGTTAGAAGATGTATTAATTATAAGTATTGGCTCTTTTATCCTATGTGTCTTGGCGACACTTTATCCGGCTTGGCGAGCATCAAAAGTAGAGCCAGCAGAGGTGCTACGTTATGAGTAATTGGGTTCTAGAGGCCTCTGGTTTAACCAAGTCGTTCAAGGATGGTGAGCGGCAGGTAGACGTGTTAAACGATTTGCAATTACAGTTAGCCTATGGTCAAAGTATGGCTATCATTGGTAGTTCAGGCTCTGGCAAAAGCACCCTACTGCAGCTGTTAGCGGGTCTAGAGCAACCTGATGCTGGGGAAGTATTTGTTGCTGGTGAGTGTTTGTCTAACTTAGGTGGTAACCAAGCGGCTAAACTGCGTAACCAACGGCTCGGTTTCGTTTTTCAATTCCACCATTTACTAGCTGAGTTTAGCGCCTTAGAAAATGTAATGCTGCCCCATATTATGGCAGGCAATGCACCAAGCATGGCGGAAAAAAAATCGGAGGCAATGTTAAAGAGAGTGGGTTTAGGTGATCGTACTAACCATCGGCCCGGGGCCTTATCTGGCGGTGAGCGTCAACGTGTTGCTATCGCCCGTGCGCTAATCAATGAACCCGCATGTTTACTAATGGATGAACCTACTGGTAATTTGGATAGACATAATGCGCAACAAATATTAGCTTTACTCAAACAGTTACAAATAGACCTTGGCACTGCATTTATTGCGGTTACCCATGACCTAGAACTAGCAAGTTTGTTGGATTCACAGTTAAGGTTGCAAGACGGAAAGCTATTGAGTTAACGCTTACGCTTAAGCCAGTTACGTTTAACCTTCCAGCTCCAAAGAAATTGTACAGTAAAAAAAGCAATCACAGCCAAAACGAAGCCGCTAGTAAAAGAGCCTGTATAAAGCGGCTTCCATAACATGTGCAGTTGATCAAGCAACCAGCTTTTAGACCATTCAAAGTCTAACTGATAGCTTGGCGTTTGTAATATCCAGGCGCCAAGCTTATAGTTTGCGTATAACATCGGTGGCATAGTTAGTGGATTACTAATCCAAACTAATGCCACAGACAACGGAATGTTAGCTCGCCAAATTAGTGCAATAGCCGCTGCTAATAGCATTTGCAGTGGCATTGGTATCATGCAGCAGAAAATACCGATGGCACAGCCCTTCGCAACACTTGAGCGTTTAAACCCCCATAGTTGAGAATCATGCATTAAACTATTTAACCAACCAAGTGATTGGTATTGGCTGAGTTTTTTTGGATCGGGGCTAATGCGTTTAAAAAACTTCCGTGGCATGGTCTAACCTTAATAGGGGTGGCAAGTAAGGAGTTTTTAGGCGCAGGCCTTACCTGTTGATTATGCGCTTATATACACGCTAAGCCAAGGCTTCGCGGGCTCAGGGATGAGACATTATGTATATCAATAGTTTATTTTTATTGCTGTTTTGGTGCCTAGGTTGGGCTGAATTTAGTTTTGTAAATAGCCTTTACCTTGTCACCGTGTTGTCAGTTGCACTTTTGGTTCCCTATGCCCGTGGTAAAGCAGCTTTATGCTTGGCCACATTTATACTAGCTAGTGCAGGCCAGTATCATCTAACTTATAGCCAGTTTCCCCATCCGTGGACTGGTAAAGACCTACGTATCAATGCCTGTGTGTCAAAAATAAAATCGACCCGTGTGGGCCTTAGTCTAGTGCTAACTGACGCACAAATTAGTGTTCCTCTATTGCAACTCAATAAACGCACCAAACCGGTATACAAGGCTATGCCTAAACCCCTGCCAGGATCAATAAAAGTGAGTGTTTATCCCTATGTGAATGCTGCACAACCGCAACTTAAAGGCCTTGATTCTGCACTTGGTTTGGCGGGTCTAATTGGTCAAAAAGTAGAATTAATTGTGCGGTTAAAAAACGCAAAAAACTATCATAACTACCATTCTTACGATTACTTTCGATGGACCCAGTTAGCGGGCCAAACGGCGTCTGGTTATGTTAAGCAGTGGCTTTTTACTGGAGGCTCTTGCAGTCGCTTAAACTGGCCAAATTTGCAACTGGAGCAAGTACGTCAAAGGTTATGGCAGACACTGCAAAGTTATACAGAAGCTAAGTCTATGTCCACTAAGTCGGTTAGTTTGTGGGGTGCTCTTGTGCTTGGGCAGGGTTCAGCGCTAACAAAAAAACAATGGCAGGTATTGTCAGCCACTGGCACAACTCATTTGATGGTAATTTCTGGCTTGCATGTAGGTTTAGTGGCAGTGTTAATGATGTTTCTAATGCGTTTATTAATATTACCTTTGGGTATTCGCAGTAGTGTCGGCCTTCAAGTTGGTGTTTGGGTAGGGCTTTGCGCAGCACTAGGTTTTGCGCTATTAAGTGGTTTTGGATTACCTGCGCAGCGAGCGGTTATCATGTTATTGGGATTAATGTGGGGCGCTATATGGGGTTTGAAACTCAGCTTTAGTCAACGATTATATACGGCGTTTTTCATAACCCTTATTTTACAACCTATCAGTGCGACACGTTTAGGCTTTTGGTTATCGTATGTTGCTGTATTCGCTTTGGGTTTGGTGTGGTACCAGTCTGCCAGCCAACAATGGTGGCATAGAATTATAAAATTATTCGCAGCCCAAGGTGCCTTATCTTTGTTATTGCTGCCTATTATTGCCCTGAGCACTGGTTATGTCAGTGTTGTTGGCCCTTTAATCAATATTATTTTAGTTCCCGTTTTTAGTGTATTTCTTATTCCTACCTTATTAGTGGTGAGTATTATCAGCACTATGTTCGCTCTTCCTGACTTTGTGTTCGCAGGTATAGACTTTACTTTAGTTTCATTATGGCAAGGTCTGGAGGCCGTTGCAGGCATTACTTGGGCGCAGGTGTTTGTTGGTTGGTTACCAATGGAGAGCTTTGTGTCAGCCTTCATTATAGGGTGCCTTTGTTTGGTTGTTAGGCGCTGGCATTGGCCAGTGTTAATTTTACTGATGCCTTTAATAGGCTTTGTGGTGGTTAAATCCCTTATTAGTAATTTGCCTAAAACTTCTATCAATAGTCCATCTAAGGTTGTTGTGACCTTGTTGGATGTAGGCCAAGGTTTAAGTGTTTGGGTTCAGCAAGGTGAGCACAATATGTTGTATGATCTGGGGAATCGTTATTACAGCGGATTTAACTTAGTGGATGCTGTTATTTTGCCAGAGATGCTAGGTCAAGGTGTTGATCAGCTTGAAGTATTAGTTATCAGTCACTGGGATATGGATCACAGCGGCGGTTTAAATGCATTATTACAACAACAGCTAGTAAAGCGCTTAATATTGCCCTCTGAACATAAACCAAAACGGGAACAAGCAATGGTTGTGTCAGCAGCAGATGTAAGTCGGTGCACTAGCACCCGTTGGAAAGCCTTGTGGGAAGACGCCAATACTTCTCTTATGTGGCGCCAAATTGCTTTGGCTGATTATGGCTTAACTGGCAACAACGCCTCGTGTGTCATATTACTTAAGTTATTTGGACGCCAGGTGTTAATCGTTGGAGATATTGAAGCTAAGGCAGAAACTATTTTAGTGGATTTGTCAGGAAAGTTAGGTGCAATGTCCCTTGTTAGTGACGTGTTAATTGCACCCCATCATGGCAGTAAAACATCTTCTTCTACAGAGTTTTTAAACCATGTGATGCCTGCTTACGTATTGATTTCTGCAGGAAAAAATAACTCATATGGGCATCCTCATAAAAATATAACTAGCACGTATTGGCGCCACGGCAGTCATTGGTACAACACCGGTCGGCATGGGCAGATACAGGCGATATTTGAAGCTGATGGCAGCTACCAAGTGCTGCCATATTTGCCCTAAAGGGCCAGCTTGTTAGGCTCTACATAAGTGCTATATATAATTACTTGATAGCACAGGGGTGTAGGTTATAATGATTCGATAAAGGCCTGGATGGTACCGCAGTATGCAGCAATGCCAAATGACGGCCAGGTGAAGCTAAGCGCAGACTTAATATGGAACATAGGTGACTGAAAAAATACTCAACGCATGGTATCGAGGGGCTTGGTGGTTATACTTATTACAACCCTTTGCGTGTCTGTACCTATGGCTTAGAAGTTGGCATATTTCTAGGCAGCCTAAGCTAGGAAAAAACCTTCTGCCCTTAGTAGTTATTGGCAACATTACTGTTGGAGGTACAGGCAAAACGCCACTGGTAGTAGCCCTCGTTGCCGCGTTAAAAAGTAGAGGTTTACGCTGTGCCATCATTAGTCGTGGCTACGGCAGCACGGTTGGGGCTGGGCCACACTGCGTTACTGCACAAGACGATGCTCATACCGTTGGTGATGAACCGCTATTATTGAGTCAATTAACCGGCGTACCCGTAGTGGTAGGCTGGCGCCGAAAGTCTAGTATTGCTTGGTTGGCAGAGCAAAAGCAATTTGATCTCGTTATTAGTGATGATGGTTTGCAACATAACGCTATTAAAGGTGATGTAGAATGGTGCTTGCTTGATGGAAGTCGTGGTATTGGTAATGGTTTATGCATTCCTGCGGGACCTTTAAGAGAGCCCGCCAGCAAACTCTCTCAGGTGAATCAAGTGTTCACTACAGGCATGCCTAGTAGCACTATTAGCGCAAACATAAAACACTATATGCAAGGGCACACATTGTGTCACCTACAACCCAGACTCGACCAACTAAAGCGAGTGTTTGATGATTTAGTTGTGCCTTGGCCTGATGTTGCAAAACCAATGTTTGCAGTAGCTGCTGTGGGCCATCCAAAACGGTTTTTTGACGACTTACGTCATCGTGGATATGAGGTTGACGGCAAAGCGTATGCAGATCATTATCAATTTAAAGAACATGATCTGCCACAGCACGAATTAATTATGACAGCTAAAGACGCTGTTAAATGTAAATCATGGGCCCAAGCTAAAAATAATGAGCCACCAAAGCCTTGGTTATATGCAACTCAATCATTAACTATTGCACCTGCGCAAATAGATGCGCTGTTGTTAGAATTAGGTTTATAACCTACTACACCCTATAAATAAGGAATCCCATGGATAAAAAATTATTAGAAGTTCTTGCCTGCCCAGTGAGCCATGGCCAACTATTTTTCCATTCACAGACAAATGAACTTTTTTGTCCTGCCAGTGGATTAGCTTATCCTATTGATGCAGGTATTCCTGTTTTATTGGAGGCACAAGCAAGGCCCCTTACTGAAGAAGAGAAGCAAGCTTAATGGCCTTTTCTGTGATAATTCCAGCTCGGTTTTACTCAAGCCGTCTGCCAGGCAAGCCTCTGCTAGACCTTGGTGGCACAACGATGCTTGAGCGAGTTTACCAGCAGGCATGCAAGAGTGAAGCATCGCAGGTCTACATAGCGACAGACCATATAAATATTGAGAATCATGCAAAAGAGTTTTGTGACAAGGTAATTATGACCCGTGAGAACCATGTTACGGGCACCGATCGGTTACAGGAGGTTGTAGCTCATCTGGCGTTGCCAGATGATCATATTGTAGTGAATGTTCAAGGAGATGAACCCCTAATACCTCCTCACTTAATCAATCAAGTGGCCAACAACCTAGAACAATACGCTGATGTCTCAATTGCCACCTTAGCTGAACCTATAGAAGATATTTCCCAAGTATTTGATGCTAATGCAGTGAAGCTGGTGCGCAATGCAGCCAATATGGCCATGTATTTCTCTCGAGCGCCTTTACCATGGGATAGACGCTGGAATGACACGGACACTAAACGTGTAACGGAGGATATTTACCTGCGGCATATTGGGCTTTATGCCTATCGTGTGGGTTTTTTACACCGTTATGTGGCTTGGCCACAGGCAAGCTATGAAACACTTGAAAGCCTTGAACAACTCAGAGCCTTGCATCATGGTGAAAGTGTTCATGTAGACTTAGCACCAGAAGGAATGCCAGCTGGGGTCGACACTTATGAAGACTTAATACACATGCGAAAATTTCTTGCCTCAACGGCTCTGGAAAGTTAATGGAATTGCAGCGCAGGGTTAGCCTGAAACCCTACAATACGTTAAGTTTAGAAGTTGAAGCTGCATATTTTGTTGCT
>DCAT01000011.1 GCA_002312935.1 Oceanospirillaceae bacterium UBA1126
ATATCTACGCAATGTCCGCATCCATCGCACCGGGTCATGTAAACAAAAGTTGGCATGATATATTTCCTCTCACATATATATTTGGAAGATTTTAATTAGGGTATTTTAAGACTTACCTTAGTAATGACTGGGCTTTTCACGCTTGATGCCCAGTCCCATAGATAAGGGGGCATCCTTGAGTAATTCCATAGAGTGACTATCGCGGACAGCAGGATTGGTGCGGTCAACAGGCTCAGGGAGGTTATTTCGTGATCCGCTTGCCTCAGACATTTTTTTCTCTAAAGCCGCAGCTGGTTTAAAGAACATATGAGAAAACTTAGACCATGGTACTGATCCAAACAGCACTGTCGTTGTAAAGATATACAAGGTCAGGGTCAGCACGTTCCACGCGGAATTACCATTGGATTGGGTATAGGCCCAGACCAGAGCGAATGTAGTGCTTAGGGTGAGTGAGACCACAAACAGGTCAGCTCGCACAAGTCGAAATGGTGAATGCCCTTCAGCGGAAACATCAACTCTGATGAAAAACCAGAACCAGTAACCACCTAAACACACCATGAAGGCACCAAGATACCAAAGATTGGCCACAATTAGCGGTGTTGCCGACTCTTGATAGCCGAACACCATCATGGCTGTCGTGGCAGTGTAAGCAATAAACCCATACATTGTTAACAGATGGGCAAGCTGTCGCCGCGTGCTACAGTCACCTAATTCGGCAGAAGTCAAACCATCTATGGCTGTTTTAACGGCCACCGATGCCTTTTCGCCGCCACTGACTTGGCGTTTTGCATTAGCCTTAGATTTCCGCCAATTATTAAAGAAGTACTGAGCACTTCTCTTGTGTACGATATCAAATAGTGTTCCACCAGCGACCAAGAGTGCCATAAGTATGACGTATGTTTCCATAATGGTGGGATCGATCATGACCGAAAGTTCGGCAAAAGGATTAGTGTTAAACATTAATTTAACTCTTGTTATTATTATGTAATTAATTGATAACATGTTTACAGCAGGCTTGTATAGTATGTTGTCTTTATGGCCTAGTAGATTTCTTCAATGACTCCTTGGGGTAAGTATCATTTAACTTATTGTATTTATTTATTTTTTCACTTTTTCTTAGTTATAAGTTAACCCTTGTGTTTAACAATTGCATGGTTGAATAATTATGTGTTTTAAGAACATAACCACCTTTGCATAGTCGTTTATTTTCTATTCACCCACCAATGAATTTTTAAAGATGCATAAATTTGAGTTTTGGCATCTTAAATGTTGGGAAGGAGTTTTGGGCAGCATGAAATGACAGTTGATTAATACCGCTATCACATTTCCAGTGTTGAGCTTTTATAGCTAAGGACTATACCAGTGAGCTAATTACGGCAATGGCTGCAAGTGCTGACAACAAAACCAAGGTAAGTCTACGCATGGCCATCACGTCACTGCGGTTGAATAGGCTGGCACCCACTTGGTTAGCAACGAGAATAACAGGCAGCATAATGAGCAGCAGGCTGGGTAGATGAGAAGATATTAGCTTGTGTCCTTGAAACCAAGACAAACCATAGAGATCAATCACTAAGAAAAATAAGATAAGTCCAGCACGCATTACTGCAGGATGCATATTTGAAGACATCATATAAACCGCTGCTACTAAACCCCCAATCGTTGCAAGGCCATTCAAGAATCCAGCAACCAAACCAGCTATAACAATCCAAACTACTGACTGAGCCGCTTTAAAATACCATTGCCGCCATAGCGCAAAACAAGCTACTAACACGGCACATCCAGCCAAACCACGCACTAAATCTGATTGCCAATGCTGCAGTGCAATGACTCCTAAGGGCGTTCCTAGTGCGCTGCCAAAACACAGAATGAGTAACCAGCGCCATGGCACTTGACGCCACACCTTAGGCAACAAATGCAAACTGGCAATCACCTCCATGATAAACAGCAAAGGTACAATGGTCTGAGCGCTAAAAACAGGTGCTAAGGCAAAAAAACACAGAGCAGAAAAACCAAAACCCACTAATCCTCGTACAACACCTGCAATGAATACGATGACGAGGGCATAAGCGAGTTCTAAAAGTGATAATGGCAGGTAAAACCAGTCTAGGTTTACGCTATCCATTTAAGTGCGTTGCTCTCCTTGATAAAGGCGCACAACATGTCGAGCTTCAGCAAAAAATAACCAGCGTTCCAATAACAAGCCAGCCATCATAGCAAACCATGCAACAGCTAAAAGTTCGGTCCTACCGGCACCATCAAAAACCCAATAAAAAAGGCCTAATGGAACTATAAAAGTCACTAAAGTCATCACTATGCGCAAGCGAAGAAGTAAATCTGCAGCAACTTGATAACCAAATTCACGGTTTAAGAAGGTTGGTGCACTATGGCCTGCATCCAATAACCGAACACTGGCTTGGGAAAAGCCTGTAGCCGTTTGAATAGTGGCGCCTTGAGGTTTACCTTGCCAGAAAAAATACACCAACTTAAGTGCTAAAGTAATAAGCACTAGCCCCATCACAACCGCTAATAATTGAGAATTTAAAGCACCAAAGAAACTGTTTACAGCTAAAAATAACGAACCCCCACTGATTAAGGCATAAGCCATAAATAAGGCAGGAACCATAGGTGTGTTCCACTGACGGATAGTTTTTAAGCTTGCATAGATCATGCTGGTAGTAAACAAAGTGACCAACGCTAATATAATACTCAACCCAGCCAGTAGGTTAATACTATGCCACTGCAAAAATATTGCAGCCGCGTAAAGAGCGGCCACAGGGTATAGCAAAATAGCAAATACGGCTTCACGTGATAACCATGAAGTGCGAAAGCGGCTAAATGAACGCCACGCATTTTTAGGGCTAGCCAAGTGCATTGTAGACGAAGCTAAACCAATACTAACAAGCACCATGGCAATAACGCCAAGGCTTAGTTGCTGAGCTACTATGTAGCCTTGGGTATAGCCCAATAACTGCCCCGCTCCCAACCAGGCTAGCAAACCATAGCCAGCTCCAGAGGTGACGGTAAAAATAAGAACTGAAAAAGCCGGATGCATAATAAATACCTAAAATAGCTTAATAATTAACGATTAATAATACGATTGACCAATTGCCTAACGCCCTGCATAGGCGACACCGCAATACTATCTTGTTGCTTAGGGTTTCTAGGCGGCAAATAAGTATTAACCGGGTTGTAACCAAGCTCAGGCATCAACTGTTGGCCAGCATGCTCTCT
>DCAT01000125.1:0-6931 GCA_002312935.1 Oceanospirillaceae bacterium UBA1126
CGGTAGGCGGGGCGCTTAAGGAGAGGAGTTGGCGACACGCAGCACGGCCTGCTTCAATGCTGTAGTTGCACTCAATAACAGCGCCTTGCGCTAAGGTAATGCCCTGTGCAAATAGGGCGTGCTCCATGCCTTTTAAACGGTCAGAGGCGCGGTCGTTGCCTTTAGAAATACCACTAATAATGGCGAACCGTTGGTGGCCAAGAGTGGTCAGGTGCAATGGTATGAGTTTGGCAGCTTCATAGTTATTAAATCCCACGCATGGATGAGGGCAGTCGCTGCTATAGGCCCATGTGAGTACATAAGGAATTTTTCTTTGCTCTAGTAGGGCATAAATTAATGGATCGTGGTCTAGCCCTACCAACATTACAGCATCAACACCACGTTCTATAAGCGTTCGTACTTGGGTTAGTTCGTGTTGCGAATCATAACCAGAGGTGGTGAGCATTAAGCTAAGGCTAGCCTGGTTTAATTCACTCTCAAAAGCTTCAATGCCATCAGCAAAAATAGCATTTGCCAAGGTGGGGATTACTGCGCCAATGCAGCGAGAGCGTTTACTTGCTAACGCCCTGGCGGCAGCGTCAGCAACATATTGAAGTTCGGCAATAGCCTCTTGCACACGTTGCCTTACGCCTATGCGCACAGATTCGGGTTGGTTAATAACGCGCGATACTGTGGCGGTAGAAACGCCGGCAGCTTTCGCAACATCGCCTTGTGTGGCTGGCTTGCTTGGGGAATTCACATTAATTGCGCTTGCTTTAACATCATGCCGTATTATACACAGATAAAAATGTAAGCGCATACAAAAAACGCTATTGGTGCTTGTTTGTCTCATTTTAATGGTCTACTATAGCCGCAATAAATAAATGTAAGCGCATACAAAAAACATATTAAGGATTGAAATCATGGCCGTTAGTTACTTGAAAAAAGCTACCAAATCTTCTGCAACTGGCGAAGATGACACTCGGGCTACAGTGGCAAGAATGCTGTCAGAAATTGAAGTAGGTGGCGAACAAGTCTGTACAGAATACGCAGCAAAGCTAGATGGCTATCATGGCAATATACTGGTTACCAGTGACGACATAGATCAGGCTACAGCGCGCTTGTCGCAGCAAGTAAAAGATGACATTCGTTTCGCCCATGAGCGGGTTGATAAATTTGCTCAAAAACAGCGACAGGCACTCATCGATTTTGAAGTTGAGTTATCACCCGGGCTATGGGCAGGCCAGCGCCAAATACCCGTGCAAACAGCGGGATGTTATATCCCTGGTGGGCG
The DNA here is from genome assembly GCA_002312935.1 of Oceanospirillaceae bacterium UBA1126. Taxonomy (GTDB): domain Bacteria; phylum Pseudomonadota; class Gammaproteobacteria; order Pseudomonadales; family Balneatricaceae; genus Njordibacter. The sequence goes on from DCAT01000125.1 coordinate 1,274, forward strand.
CTACTCACACGTGGCTTCTGCAATTATGTCTGTGGCCACGGCTAAGGCAGCAGGCGTAAAGCATGTAGTAGCATGCTCGCCACCAAAGCCCGGTACAGGGGTTAACGATGCTATTTTATATACGGCTAATTATTGTGGCGCAGATACCATTCTAGCTTTAGGCGGAGTGCAGGGCATTGCAGCCATGGCCTTTGGCTTATTCAGTGGCAAAGCTGCCGATGTACTAGCAGGCCCAGGTAATCGTTTTGTGGCCGAAGCAAAGCGCATGTTATTTGGCCGTGTGGGTATTGATATGTTTGCAGGGCCCACAGAAATTGCTGTTATTGCAGACCACACAGCAGACCCAAGAATTGTTGCTAGTGACCTTGTTGGGCAGGCAGAACATGGACCAGACTCACCAGTATGGCTGATTAGCCTAGATGAAGACGTTGCCCGTAAAACGATGGAAATAGTGCCAGGTTTGATTGAATCTATGCCAGAACCATCGCGTTCTGCGGCTCGGTCTGCATGGGCAGACTATTCTGAAGTGATTGTGTGTAGTACCCGTGAAGAGGCGGTAGAGGTAAGTGACCGATATGCCGCAGAGCATTTAGAAATACATTGTGAGAACTTAGATTGGTGGGTAGATAACCTTAATAACTATGGTTCATTATTTGTCGGTGAAGAAACGACAGTGACCTATGGCGATAAGTGCTCTGGTACTAACCATATTTTGCCGACAAAGGGTGCAGCGCGCTATACCGGTGGCTTATCGGTGGGTAAATTTATTAAAACGGTAACGACTCAGCGCATGACTCAAGAAGCAAACCGCGAAGTAGGTGCCGCGGCTGCACGTATTTCACGTTTGGAGGGTATGGAAGGGCATGCTCGAAGTGGTGATGACAGGTTGAGCAAGTACTTCCCCACAGAAACATTTAACTTAGGCCATTAAGCCACTATAGCCTCAGCGCTCTAGCAACAGCACCAAAGGTAACGTTTATGACCATGAAAGCGCTCGTTTATACCGGCACCCAAGAAGTAGAGTACCGAGATGAAAATAAGCCAGTTCCGGGGCCAAATCAAGCGCTGATAGAGGTCGCTGCTACAGCGATTTGTGGCTCTGACATGCATGCTTACCATGGCTTAGATGAGCGCCGTGTGCCACCTCTTATTTTGGGCCATGAAGTGGCGGGTAAGCTCGTGTCTGGTGCGGCTCACCTAGTAGGGAAGCAAGTAGTGATCAATCCGTTGATTACCTGTGGTCAGTGCAACCCTTGCTTAGCTGGGCGGGCTAACTTGTGCAGTGATAGAGAGATAATAGGCATGCGTTTAGAAGGTGCCTATGCGCAATATTTAGTTATTGATGAGACCAACTTGCTTATCCCTCCAGCTGCACTAGAACCCTGGGTAGCATGCCTTACAGAACCCACTGCCACGGCGCTGCACGCTGTCGCTTTGGTTGAGCGCATAAGTTACCGGCCTATGTCAGAGCAAACCTGCCTAGTTATTGGTGGCGGCGCCATTGGTTTACTCACTGCCTTAATGTTGGCAGCAAAAGGGTGTTGTAATATTGACTTGGCAGAAACTAATGCCCTGCGTAGAAGCACCATTGAACAACAATCTGTGGCGCGGGTGTTTGACCCAAGTACGCAATCTGTACCTAATGAAAAAGGTTATGACGTGGTGTTTGATTGTGTTGGCGCGGGAGTCACTCGAGCCATGGCCAGTGCTCATGTTGCAGCAGGTGGCATTCTGTCTCATGTGGGTTTGCAAAATAGCCATGAAGGGCTAGATATTCGTCGCATCACCTTACAAGAAATCACCTTGTTGGGAAATTATTGTTATACTCAAGCTGACATGAAAGCGGCTTTAGATATGCTGGCAAGCAACCGCTTGGGTGATCTGAAATGGGTGCAAGTAAGGCCGCTAAGTGAAGGGGCCCAAGCCTTTTCAGACTTACATTACGGCCGAGCTGCTGCTGCTAAAATTGTGTTACAGCCAGATCACCACCTATAGCGCAAGCGAACGGGCTGGCCCTATCCTAGTGGCCTAGAAAAGCTGTAATTAAACTGAAAAAATAAGTTGGCTTAGCTGATCTGCGGCAGACCTTAAGTCGCCATAGTTATTTTTAAGGGTGTTGATGTCTAAACGCACAGTAGGCCCATGCATGGCAACAGCCCCATGGTAGCGGCCCTTTGGATCTAACACAGGCGCTGCTATGGCTATCATGCCTTCATAAAATTCTTCATTGTCTAGGGCAAACCCCTGCTTTTGTACTAGCGCAAGCTCCTGCATCAGGGGCTCAATGCTATCAACCGTGTTAATGGTGAGGTTTTTAAGGTGCAAGCTTTCCACCATGGTGCGGCGGTTTTTGGGCGTTAGGCTGGCCAGGTAAGTTTTGCCACTAGCGGTGCAGTAAAACGGCACGTGGGTACCGACAGGAAGGTGAATTTGAAAGGCCCAGTTAGTTTGTACTCTGTCCCTATAAATCATGCCTGGCTGCTCAGGGATAACAAAGTTTACGGTTTCTTTTACCTTACTGCTCAATTTTTCAAGAATTTGGTGCCGGGCACTTGCATGCCAGTCACTGGCTAAAAGCCCGTTGGCCAAAGTTCGCAGAGACGCACTTGGCAAGAGCCGTTTACCACTGGCGTCGTAGTGCAAAAACCCTTCTTCCACCATAGATTTGCATAACCGATGCACGGTTTGCTTGGGCCAATTTAAATGTTGGTTTATTTCTGACGGTGTTAGAGAACTTTGTTGCTTAGCCATCACGTCAAGTATGTAAAACAGGCGCATGTTAGTGGCTATTCTATCTGAATCGGACATCTGGTAACTCTCCTTAGTTACTTTCCACCTTAAATAAAAGCTTGAGTTAGATCAAGTAATGTGTTTTTCTGTACGCAGTATGCAGTAAATGAGTATAAAAGTCTCATTTATTGATATAAATATAAATATAAATACAAATTTAGGGATAGTCGATGCAAAAGCAGTATGACTACATTGTGATTGGTGCAGGTTCAGCAGGATGCGCTGTAGCCAATCGGTTGTCCCAAGATGGCCGTCACACCGTAGCTTTGCTAGAAGCTGGAAGCCGCGATCTAAACCCTTGGATTCATGTGCCTGTGGGCTATTTTAAAACCATGGGCAACCCCTCTACCGACTGGTGTTATCAATCTAAGCCGTGTTCTGGGCTAAATGGGCGTTCTATCCCTTGGCCAAGAGGCAAAGTGCTGGGCGGCAGTAGCTCTATTAATGGGCTGCTGTATGTTCGTGGCCAAGCGCAAGATTTTGATGACTGGGCTAATTTAGGCAACGACGGATGGCAATGGGACCAAGTGTTGCCCTATTTCATGCGTTCTGAAGACTGGCAGGGAGCAGCCAGTGATCTGAGGGGCCAGGGTGGACCATTAACGGTATCTGAAACCCGTTTGAGCCGACCGGTTGTTGATGCTTGGTTAGAAGCGGCGCAAAATTTTGGGTACCCTGCTAACAAAGACTATAACGGTGAAGATCAAGAAGGTGTGGGCTTGTTCCAACTCACGGCTAAAAAAGGCCGGCGCTGCAGTGCAGCTGTTGCGTATCTTAACCCTGCCCGCAGCCGCGCTAACCTCACCATCCTCACCGGTTCTTGCGTAGAAAAACTATTATTTGAAGGTAATCGCGTGACTGGCGTGCAATTAGCCAGTGGCCAGCTAAAAGCTTATAAAGAAGTTATTTTGAGCGCTGGTGCTATAGGCTCACCACAATTATTGATGGTGTCTGGCATTGGCTCTGAAGAGCAGCTAACCCCGCACAACATAAAAATGGTGAAAGAATTACCTGGTGTGGGGCAAAATTTACAAGATCATTTGCAAGCCAGGCCAGTATTTAAATGTGCCGCTAGCACTATTAACACTGAAATAAGCAGCTGGTTTAAGCAAGGTTTAATTGGCCTAGAATATCTATTAAAACGCACGGGGCCCATGACGATGGCCGCCAGTTTGGGAACCGGTTTTGTTAAAACACATTTAAGCCCAAGCCGGCCTGACATCCAATTTCATATTCAGCCCTTTAGTGCAGATTCACCAGCACAAGGCCCGCATAAGTTTGATGCCTTTACCGCTTCAGTATTGCAAATGCGCCCTGAGAGTAAAGGGCACTTAAGTTTAGTGTCTGATCGGTTTTCAGATCACCCCGATATTCATCCCAATTATTTGGCCACCGAGCTGGACCAAAAAACCATTGTTGAGGGAATAAAAATTGCCCGGCTTATTTCCCAGCAAGCGCCATTAAAAACATTGGTAACCCAAGAACATAGCCCAGGTATTAATATTGGAGAGCAAGCAGATGCGCAGATCCTTAATTGGGCAAGAGATACAGCCACTACCATCTACCACCCCACAGGCACCTGTAAAATGGGGAACGATGATATGGCAGTAGTAGATGCTCAACTTAAAGTGCATGGCATAGAAGGTTTGCGTGTCGCCGACGCATCTATTATGCCCATTATTACGTCGGGCAATACCAATGCCCCAGCTATTATGATTGGTGAAAAAGCAGCCGCGATGATTCTTCAGGAGATGGTAAATGTTTAATTGGTTAGATATTGGTCAGATTATATTTGCTGACCTGATTTTGTCTGGAGACAACGCCTTAGTCATAGGTATGGCCGCTGCGGGTTTGGCTGCTAATCAACGTAAAAAAGTTATTTTTATTGGCATGGCGTTAGCCGCTTTATTCCGTATTTTGTTTGCCGTGGGTGCCAGCACCATTATTGGTGTGCCGGGTATCTTATTGTTGGGTGGCCTCTTGCTTGCGTGGGTGTGCTGGCGTTTTTATGGCGAAATTAAAGAGTTTGCAGCGCCGCAGCCAGAAGAGGCCGTGGCCTCTGGTGAAGATCAACCCAAGGTGAGCATGCGCAGTGCCTTGATCACAATTGCAATAGCCGACATTTCTATGTCTTTAGATAATGTTTTAGCAGTAGCAGCCATTGCTCGTGATAATACCCAGTTATTAGTGATTGGTTTAGTATTAGCCATTGTATTAATGGCGTTTTTTGCTACTTTGATCATGCGTGTAATGCTAAAGTTTCCAGCCATTGCCTATGTGGGATTGGTGTTCTTAGTCTATTTAACCGGAAAAATGCTATACGACGGATGGCTAGACCTACTGACCTATTTATAGCTTAGTAATACGCTTAATTTGAATAAATTTACTGTTGCCAACCCAATAACTTGGGTATGTGTGAAGCCTTCCATACACCTAGGCAACAGCTGACCGAAGGTATAACAATAATAACGGAGGACATTTTATGTCCGTTTTAAATAAAATGAAGTTGGCTGCTGTTGCTGGGGCGCTGATTATCAGCACCACTGCAGTTTATGCTAAAGACGTGACCATTCGTGTTCAGTCAGTGCTTGGCACAAAGTCCGATGAAGTGCACATGTTAAATGAATTTGCTAATGATGTGCGTGAATTGACTGACGGTTCTGTCAATATTGAAATATTGCCTGGTGGATCGGTTGTTGGTAACACTGACATCATCGATGCGATTGATGCTGGTTTGCTAGATGGTGGTTTTGCGTGGACGCATTATTGGGGTGGTAAGCATCCTGCCGCTAACCTATTTGGTGCTCCTATTGCAGGTGCAGGTGTAGGCCTTGATAACATTGCGTTCCTTTCTTGGTTCCAATACGG
>DCAT01000125.1:7340-10625 GCA_002312935.1 Oceanospirillaceae bacterium UBA1126
TGGGTTGGTTCCCTGAACCTATTAACTCTATGGATGACTTCCGTAAACTGCGTTTCCGTGCTCCCCCAGGCATGGTAGGCCAAGCTTATAAAGACATTGGTGTAGCCTCTGTTGCTATGGGTGGTGGTGATATTCTACCTGCACTTGAAAAAGGCACAATTGACGCTGCCGAATGGTGCTGTCCAAAGCCTGATAGTGTGTTTGGTTTCCAAAAAGTATTAAAGCATTACTACCTACAGGGTCTTCACCAGGTGGTTGTAAATGCTGACATGTACTTAAATGGCGATGTTTATGACTCTCTATCTGCTATGCAAAAGAAAGCTATAGAAGTAGCTGCCAATGCATCTTTGTCAAAATCTATCTCTTACCGCATCTATGAGAACGGTAAGGCTTTGAAAGACTTGACTGAGAACCATGGTGTGCAATTGCATGATACGCCAGCAGATTATTTCCCTGCGTATATGAATGCGGCAAACGCGCTGCTTCAAAAGTCTTCTGATGAGAATGAATTCTTTGCAGAAGTTTGGCAGTCACAAAAAGATTTCGCTGCAATCGCAGTACCTTTTTGGGCTGGTGCACAGGCATCTAACGCTAGTTTAGGTAAAGCCTTTGCTGATAGCATCAAGTAATAGTATGTATTAACTTGATATCGACCTAGTACACAGTGCTAGGTCGATTTTTAGTACCGCAATAATTAAGGCTGTAAATAGTTAAGGTGGTAAGAGGTTTATCATAGTCTTCTGGCTCTTTTCATACAGGAACCTATGATAGATTTTTTTCAAATTGTAACGATCAGTTACAATGATTTAAGTCAGTTTTTTGAAGATAACGCATTAATAATAATTATAGACAATAATAAGAGGAAGCCAAAATGGCGACACAAGTAACAGACATCGGTGAGCTTGAAATTACCGATGAATTAATCGCAGAGCGTCGCGCCGAAAAACCTGGAGAAACTCCAGAGGACATGACGCCTTGGCAACGTCCCATTACCGCTTTTATTGATGTGCTAAATTTATGGATGGGGCGCATTATTTGCTTGGCCATTCTCCCTTTGGTGGCTGTAATGGTGACCGAAGTATTTTCTCGAGGTATGTTTGCGTTACTGGTTTCTTATGACTTAGATGACCTTGCCCGTGCTATAAATTTGGGGCCTACCACATGGGCGTATGACGTTAGTCGAATGCTTGGTGGGGTAATATTTATGGCGGCAGCAGGCTATGCCTTGATGCGTGGTGTGCATATTCGCGCTGATTTTATCTACCGTACTTGGCATACGACAACCCAAGCCACGGTTGATGCTGTGTTGTACCTAATGTTTTATTTCCCCGCTATGCTGCTGTTCTTTTGGAGCGCACTAGGCTTTGCCGGTGATTCTTTAGGCTTTAATGGCTGGGGTGAAGAGTGGGGTATTTGGGAAGACGCGAGTGCGGATTCTACCTGGGCACCTTACTTATGGCCTTCGCGTATTTTCATGCCGATTGGTGCAGGGCTTTTGTTTTTACAGGGCTTCCCTGAGCTATTTCGCGCTTTTCATCAAATGGGTAAAGTAAGAGAAGCAAAATTCTTAAAATTCTTCCCGTTTTATCTAATAGGCTTAGGGTGTGTTTTTACCTCAGTGTTCTATCCAGACGTGTTGCCACTGGGTGACTGGCTAGGAAGTGTGCTAGGTGATGTTAGCATTTCAAAACCTATGGTTGGTATGCTGATGTTAGCGGCCATGTTGTTTTCCATCTTCATCGGTTTCCCCATTTCGTTCACGTTGATTTTTCTTGGGTTTGTGTTTGCTTCAATAGGCGGCAGCAGTAAATTAGCGTTTTTCTTGCTTACCCTGCAAGTGAACTCCACCATGATGAATGACCAGCTTGTAGCGGTGCCCTTGTTTATTTTCATGGGTATTATGATGGAACAAGCAGGGCTTATGGAGCGCCTGTTTAACGCCGTGCAAATGATGATGTCTCGCACGCGGGGTGCGTTGTTTGTTGCAGTGTTGTTTGTTTCAATGATTTTTGCAGCGGCTACAGGCATTGTTGGCGCGTCAGTGACTATATTGGGCATTATGGCAGCCAAAACCATGAATCGCTCTAATTATGATGTGCGTTTATCGGCGGGTGCTATTACTGCAGGTGGAACCTTAGGCATATTAATACCGCCTTCTATTATGTTAATTGTTATGGGGCCTGTATTAGAAGTGCCTGTAACAGACTTATTTCGGGCGGCAGTGCTGCCTGGCGTGTTATTGGCTAGTTTGTACATGATCTACACTATTGGCCGTTGCATGATTAACCCTGACCTTGGGCCTATTTTGCCTGAAGACGAGCAGCCAGAAACATCACCTTATTACGGACTAGAAGTCATATTAGTCATGTCTGGCTTGGGCATGTTTATATTCCTATGTATTGCGGCAACCAAGGGTGGCTTGTCATTCTTCCCGCTTGCAGGACTGGTCATTCCATTGCTATGGATTGGTTTAATGTTCTGGTTGTTTAAATGGGCTCGCGAAGTAAGGCCCAAAGGCTTCTATTTTTCTGACCTGTGGTATGAGTTCTTTATGGGTTTAGTGCCACCCACGGTGCTTATTGCGTTCTCCTTAGGATCTATTGTGGCAGGGCTTGCAACACCAGCAGAGGCCGCGGCGTGTGGTGCTTTTGGCTCGTTAGTTTTATCCATTGCCTATAGAAAGTTTTCTATTGCCAGCGGCTATGATGCCTTGGTTAAAACCCTAGAAATTACGGTTCTGATCATGTTTTTGGTGGCGGCATCAAACTTTTTTGGCGCAGTATTCTCCAACCTAGGCACGCCTCAAATGCTGACGGAATTGCTCCTGTCCTTTGACCTGTCGTCTTGGGCAATGCTGTTCTTTATATTAGCGTTGATTTTTGTGTTGGGTTGGCCGTTAGAGTGGGTGCCCATTGTATTGATTATTGTGCCTATTCTTTTGCCAGTGGTAGAAACCCTAGACTTTGGTTTAAGTCAGGCAGACTTGTTAATTTGGTTTGCCATATTGGTGGCAGTAAACCTTCAAACCGCCTGGCTAAGCCCGCCTGTTGCGCTGTCTGCCTACTTCTTAAAAGGGGTAGTGCCAGAATGGGATTTAAAGGATATTTACCTAGGCATGATGCAGTTTATGGTAATTCAGTTAATAGGTTTAGCTTTGATCATATTCTTCCCACAAATTGCCCTGTGGTTGCCTAACTACTGGTAATAACGGTAACCCTAAGAATTAAGTGGGCACCAAGGCATTGGCACAAATAAAAAAGCCACTCCCGCCATGATTAACGTCAT
>DCAT01000069.1 GCA_002312935.1 Oceanospirillaceae bacterium UBA1126
TTATGCAGTATGCGCGAGCGCAACAAAAGCAAGCAAGCGTCTAAATGTAGAACTTCTGCGACAGTTAATGCCAAATAAACGCTACCCTTGGTGTAAATTGATCCTCTAAAACATGGCAGTATGTCACTTTATTTTTGACTTGATTAAGTTACAAACAAAGCGTGCTTTGTTTGTAACTTAACTAGGAAAATTTTCTACTTGCTCAACTAGCTTTAACCGCTGCACTTTACCTGAGGGACCCTTAGGAAGGTCGTGTAGGAAGTAAATCTGTTTTGGCGTTTTAACTTGTCCAAGTTTGCTCTCACAAAATGCGATCAGCTCAATTTCTGTCGTGGCTTTTCCCTTAGCCAACACAACACACGCCACGACTTCCTGGCCATAGTGGAGGTCTTCAATGCCAATTGCTGCGGCTTCCATTACCGCAGGGTGGGTATAGAGCACATCATCTATTTCACGTGGTGCAATATTTTCTCCACCTTTAATAATTAATTCTTTTATGCGTCCAGTAATAAAGCAAAAATTGTCCTCATCCATGATTGCTAAATCGCCAGTGTGCAACCAACCCTCAGCATCAATAGTCTCTTCAGTTACCTTAGGGTTTTTGTAATAACAGCGCATTACACATTTACCCTTTACTAACAATTCCCCTTCAATTCCCCTTGCTGCCTCTTGCCCAGACCGGTTTATAACTTTTATCTGAGTGCCAAACGCAACGCCAGGAGAACCATATTTATTCTTAAGTGGCGGTAATGGGTTGGATAGTATTTGTGCAGAAGTTTCTGTAAGCCCCATCGTTTCAACAATAGGAACACCAAACTTTTGTTCAAATCCTGAATGCAATGCTGGGGGCAATGCTGCAGAGGCTGAACGCCCAAACCGAACTTTTGTGGGTGCTTGCTCTAACTGCTCTCGCTGCCCTTGGCAGTCTTGATGCATTAAATAGGAAATAATAGTGGGCACCACACTAAACCAACTGCACCTAGACTCAACCACCCAAGCCCAAAAACGAGATGTACTAAAACCGTGTGGCAAGACCAGACTACTACCGCTAACAAGGCAGGCCATCACAGACACGCATTGTGCATTGATATGGCACAATGGTAGCACGCACAAACCCCGATCAGCGCTGGTTAGTTCGTGAGCTACTGAAGTATTCATGCCGCCTGCTATCAAATTTTCATGGGTTAGCACTACGCCTTTAGGTTGGCCTGTAGTCCCTGATGTATACATTAAAAGGGCATCACTTTGGGCCAAGATAGGTGCCAACTTAATACCACTGGCAGAAGCTTTTGCCCAACTAGGGCCATGGTCTTCATGGGCATCAATCAACTGGATGTTTTTGGGTAGCTTGTCACCTAAGTTCAATACCAAAGACTTGGATGCCGCAGATATAAACACTACTTTAGTGTCTGAATGTTGCAAAACATAGAAAATTTGGTCAGGACCTGCCGCAGGGTTAAGGGGTGAAATAATCAGGCCTGTGTATAGGGCACTTAAAAATAATACCAACGCTGTCTTGCCATTTCCCATCATAAAGGAAATAGTGTCGCCTTGAACCAAGCCTAAGGCATGAAACTGAGCTGCATATTCCTGAGCTTCTTGCTCCAAATTCTTATACGTTAAGACACTTTGTGTCTCTGGAAAAACTGCATATACGGCATTAGGTTGCAGCCTAGCATGCTGGGATATGAGCGCCCTCACAGTATGGGCAGGTGGCACATATTTAGGTAGGTTCACGAAAAATACCTGCGTTGGTAGTCTGCAAATATATCCTCAACTGAAACTTCTCTAGAAGGGATAGTTTGAACCACTTTAGTCACGTTCATGAAGTGGCGATAATGCACGTTTTGATCCGTCACATTACCACCCCAAGTACCACAACCCATGGATAATGAGAACGGCAAGCCATTATCAAAGCTACCACCTGTAGCGAAGCAATGGGGCTGATTTACAATAACACGGCATACTGGCATCTCAAGGCCTAGCGTTTCTGCTCGGTCAATCGATTGACTGTGCAGGCTCAATGAGTGACCTTTGCCTTGGTAGTTCAATATATCCACGGTGACCTGTTTGGCATGATCAAAATCTCGTGCTCGATATATGGTCAAAACCAGAGCCATTTTTTCACCAGAAAACGGGAAGTCGGCACCAGTCCCTGTCTCTTCTACCATCAAAAAATCAGCATCACAGGCTGCTTTGCGGGTAATGCCAGCAAGGTCACACATCACACCTACGGGCTTAGCCAACATAGCAGCATTGAGATGCCCTTTGTGCCATAAAACTGATTGTAAGCTTGCGGATTCTTCTGGCGTTAATAAGCATGCATTAACCCCCGCCAATGCAGCCAACATATCGTTATAAATAGCATCGACTATGACCAAACTATTTTCTGAGGAGCAGCTAGTGGCATTATCAAACGTTTTTGAGGCTTTTATTTTAGCTGCAGCCGATGGTAAGTCTGCCGTTTCATCAATTAAGCTGGTGACATTACCCGCACCTACACCAAACGCCGGCGTACCGCAGGTGTAAGCGGCTTTAACGTTATTTTGTGAGCCAGTAACTACCACAAGGTCCACTTGCTTGAGCAATTCCATACTCAAGTCTTTACTCACAGGAGTTGGCAAAGTTTGCACTAAATTACGTGGTGCACCAATGCGATCCAACTCCAGATATATTAATTCGATCAAGCGTGTACAGCTAGGCTGACCTTTCGGTGAAGGCGACAAAATAATAGCGTTACGACACTTAAGCGCGTTCAAAATCATATTCATGGGTGTTGCTACAGGATTAGTAGAAGGAACAATTGCACCTACAATTCCTACAGGCCGAGCAATTTCCACAATACCGTTTTGTGGGTCTCGCTTAATAACACCTACAGTTTTAGCCTCTTTCAAATCACGCAATAAACCCAATGTTTTACGGTGATTCTTAGTGATTTTATCTGCTACCTTTCCCAATCCAGTCTCAGCGACTGCAAGTTCAGATAATGTTTGATTATTCACTGGGTTAACCAGCGCCCAAGCAGCTGCAGTCACTAACTCATCAACGGCTACTTGATCATAGGCTTCAAGCAGCTTCTGTGCTTGACCAGCCTGCTGTATTAACTGGGATACTTGGCTACTAGCGTCCATCTGTGCCATTTAAATCTCCACATCAAACCGCTGTTAACGGTGTGGTTTTAGTTGGGGCAAAAAAGGGCCAACTGCTAAGACTGGGTCTAAGCAGCGGCACCAAGCACTAAAATAACTACAGGGTTACTATAAATCAGACAACAGATCAGTAAGGTAAGCTTGACGCTCAACCCACATTTTCTTAACGTCATCTCGTGACATAATGCGCATTGGCGAACCGCCAGCCATCATTTTTTTAGCCACTTTAGCGTCTTGGAACATTAAATGAACGCGTTCGGCAAGAAAACTTATAACCTCAGGCGGTGTCCCTTTGCGAGCCATAATGCCACGAAAGTTAACGCTAGAGTCATCTACGTTGATGCCTTGCTCTTTAAAGGTTGGCACGTCTGGCAAAAAGCTTTCTTCACGCTGATTGTCTGCTACAGCAAGAATCTTAATACGATCACCTTGGCGAAAGGCATCACTTAAGTTGTTAAAACCAGCCATAACTTGGCTACCTAACACCATCTTCATAGCAGCCACACCACCACCAGCAGGGATATATTTAGTGCTAATGTCTGCAGCTTTATCAAGCTGTAAACTAGCAATGTGATGGCCTACATAAAGACCTGCACCGCTCACTGTTAATTTACCAGGATTCGCTTTTGACCAAGCCACAAGCTCTGTAGCTGAGTTGAATGGGCTATCTGCAGGCACTATAAGTACAGCAGGATCTGCTCCCCAGTTAGCGATGGGTTCTAAGTTATTAATATTGTAGGACGTATCAAACTTGAGAGATTGTGCAATAAAGTGTGGCACGTTATACGCTGCAAGTTGATGCCCATCCTGGCTAGCACTGCTGGCGTACCAGTTCCAACCTTTTTGACCCCCTGCTCCGGGTTTATTAAAAATCACTATAGGCATATTGAGGTATTTTTCATTTCCCGCCATCATCGTGGCAATACGCGCTTGGAAATCCGTAGCACCACCTGGGCCATATGCCACAGCTACTTGGATAGGTGAGGTTGGGTATTCAGCAGCTAATACTGCTGCGCTGGGAGCTAACAACATTGTAGTCACTGCTGCCGTAACGAAAGACGATTTTATTTTTTTTAGTATCATAGGACTTACCTTTTCATTAGTGGCCAACTCAACCTAAGTGAGAGGCGTTTTATCTGCACTATTTGGAGCACCCAAATAACGCGAATCTTTTTATAACAATCCTGGGGTTATCACCCTTAAAGACAAGCTGAACAGCCCATAAATCGCTGCCATAAAGCCAATGGATACCCACAGTATTCTGGTGACTTGTTGTCGATTCTTACTGCCCGTATAGAGCATAACAATTGCTGTGAACGCCATCCAAGAAGCTAAGTAGAAGCCTGCTGTTTGCAGGAGCATCAAGTAGCCCGCAATCACAGCGATGCCCACACCAAGGTCTGACCACTCCACTAAGCCAGGACCAGATTTTTGGCGGCTCCAAGTGCGTAAAACATCAATTAACAATGCTACCGCAAACAGCGCCATCAGCACCGCTAATAAGAACGGGAAATCGTAGGCTTGGCTGCCGTCTTCCGACATCACCATAGTCAATACGACTACAGAGGCAACAACTGCACCTAACGCAGCAATACGGGCGCCCGGCGCAGATCGCTTCAGTTCTGCAGCAACTTCGCGGCGTTGCTTCACCTCTACCCAAACGCTATAACCAATCGATACCAAACAGACAAATATCAGTACCAAGTTGACAGCGCCTGTCATGAAGTAAGGCACCGCACCTTCCCCTGCTTCGGCAATCATCTTGCCCATAGAAAAGTTATCTTCTGCTATAGGGCCCAAAATAATGCCCAAGACAATGGGGGCAGCACTAAAGCCATACTTATTTAGCAAATACATTAAACTACCAAGCACTATCATCAACACAACATCAGAGTAACTGTTCTGAATGCTATAGGTACCGAACACCGCAAGTACCGTTACAGCAGCAGCCATATACTGAGATGGCACACGCATCACCCAATTGCTACTAGTGCGACTCAAGGCTAAACCGATAATCAGCATCAATACTTGTGCCACTAACAAAGAACCAATGAACG
>DCAT01000048.1:0-9380 GCA_002312935.1 Oceanospirillaceae bacterium UBA1126
AGCCAGTAACGATTGCTACAGCCCTGATCAACAACTATTGCCTGCATCACTGGTTTGGCAGCGGATGCAGCAGGCTGTTTCAACTCAAGTTTCATATGAAACTTTGGCCATTGATGAGTGCATCAACCGACGTTTAGCACAAGATGTCATCACCTCATACGATAGCCCAAGGTTCAATAACGCTGCCGTAGACGGTTACGCTTTTAATTATCAAGATCTAGCCGCCGCAAAAAATTTAACCTTACCGTTAATGACAGCAGAGGCCAACGCTGGTGGCAGTGCCAAAATCTCACTAGAAAGTGGCCACTGTATTAGAGTATTAACAGGTGCGCGAATGCCCTTAGGGGCCAACACTGTGGTAATGCAAGAAAATGTCTCCACTACCAAGCATTCAGTAACCTTACCAAGTGACTGTAAGGCAGGTGCTAACTGGCGCACTCAAGGCGAAGACGTTAAGGCTGGCGACGTTATTATTCCTCAAGGCCAGCAAATACGCCCCCAAGATATTGGCCTCGCTGCAGCAACTGGCCACGCTCAACTTAAGGTTTACAACACCGTTAAAGTGGCGCTCTTTTCTACGGGCAACGAAGTCTTTGAACTAGGTGAAGAGCTGCCAGAAGATGGTATTTATGATGTGAATCGCCACTTACTTAAAGCGTTACTCAAAAGCCTGCATTGTGAAGTGACCGACCTTGGAATTTTGGCCGATGACTATGACACGGTTCGCAACGCCTTAAGTGCAGCCAGTAAACACCACCAACTCATTATTACCTCCGGTGGCGCCTCCACTGGCAGCCATGACCATGTGGCATCTGTCTTAGAGGACATTGGTGAGGTGCACGGTTGGCGCGTGGCCATTAAACCTGGCCGCCCCCTGGCCTTTGGTAAGATAGGCAGGGCCTTTTTCTTAGGCTTACCCGGCAACCCAGTAGCAGCTAATGTATGTACACTCATGTTTGGCCAACCGCTCATTAGAGCCATCGGCGGCGGTGGCTGGAAACGACCTAAATCCTATTTTCAAAAATTGGGTTTTGATGTCAAAAAGAAAGCTGGCCGCAGGGAATGGCTGCGAGTTTATCAAGCTGAACAAAGTAATGGTGAAATATTACTTAAACGCAGCGCTTCACACGGCTCGGGAATCCTTACCTCTATGACCCGTGCAGACGGCCTAGTAGAAATTAATGAAGCCACCAGCAGCCTGCCAGCAGGTAGCCTGGTAGACTTTATACCCTTTGCTAGCTTTGGTATTGGCGATGCTTAACGACAGCTATCAACATGTTGCCACACCAATCCGTGAAATTGATGGTTGATACGAGCTAACACAAACAATTGGCAGCCTAGGGGGTGATAGTTTTTTGGCCTCAATCCGTAGGGCTTGCAGTTAGGGTATCAAGCACCACAGTCACTCACGTTGTTGTTTAGACATGTGCGTTAGGGTTACTTATTATTGAGGGGTTGCTCACCTATCTGCTGGCTTAGTTGCTGCTCTATCTGCTGACCTATAGCTAAGTCTTCTGGTGTATTGACGTTGAAAAAGGGATTTTGAATTAACTCATCAAACGCCACATCTGCAACGCCATAAGGAGCGGTAAAGCGGTCAACCTTGCGCATATCGTCTTCTACCAAAGCTTTAAAAAGTTCATCGAAAAGGTCTACTGGCCACAACCCAAATACTGGCTGCGTGCGCCCTTGATAGCTGGCGCAAGCCAGCCGCTGACCTCTTATCTGCATGACCTCTAGCATTCGCGTGACGTAATCAGCTGGAAAAAATGGCGTATCAGCAGCTAAGGTTATAATGTGTGTGGCATTAGGTTGGTTTTGTGTCACCCAAGCCATGGCAGACACCACACCTGCCAGAGGGCCAGCAAAGTCAGGCACTATATCCGCTTGTACAGGCACATTAAATTCCGCAAACCGATCTGGATCGCCGTTGGCATTAATAATGACTGTATCTAACTGGTTTTGAGCTGATTCAATGACATAATCTAAAATTCGTCGGCCGCCTAGTTTGAGCATAGACTTATCACCACCACCCATGCGCCGCGCTAGCCCACCTGCCAGAATAACACCCACAATTTGGTTAGATTTAATCTGCATTTATGCGCCCTTCCTTTCTACGACCGGCATCTTTTGACTCACGAGACGATTCATCCTCCAGTTCACTGGTATCTATATCGTAAATCAATCGTTCATAACCCGCCAAGGCAACAAACTTTCGGCCTTTGGCCCTGCCAATAAGCGTAAGGCCAGCCTTACGGGCTAAATCCACCCCCCAAGCGGTAAAGCCTGAACGAGATATCAATATAGGAATTCGCATCTGCACTGTTTTAATCACCATCTCAGACGTAAGACGACCCGTGGTATAAAAACACTTATCTTCTGGGCTTATATTATGTTGAAACATGTAACCGGCTATCTTATCGATGGCATTGTGACGACCGACGTCTTCCATATACACCAAGGGCTGCGCTTCATGACATAAAACACAACCATGGATGGCACCCGCCTTTTGGTAGATGCTGGGCGTGGTGTTTATTTGGCGAGAGAGTTGATACAACCAGCTGGTATGAAGACGCGTTTCTGTCGCTAACTTAATGGTGTCGAACTTTTCCATAATATCGCCAAACACAGTACCTTGTGCACAACCTGAGGTGCGCACCTTCTTCTTTAACTTGTCTTCGTAGTTAGTTTCGCGCTGGGTACGAACAATGGCAACTTCCAAGTCTTCATCGTAATCAATACCTGTAACCACATCATCTGCATGCAACATGTTTTGATTGAGCAAAAAACCTAAAGCCAAGTATTCTGGGTGATCACCCAAGGTCATCAAGGTGACAATTTCTTGTTTGTTCAAATACACCGTAAGGCCACGTTCAGTGACCACGTCTACCTCAACTTCTGTGCCTGTATGGTCGCGACCGGTGACATGGCTAGTGAGTGTTGGGTTTTCTGGGTTAGGGTAGATTAGATAACCCAAAAGGTCTGCTGTTTTCATGGCTTGGCCTCCTCACTTTGAACTTGAGTTTGCTTGTCTTGCTCTTGCCTTTGCTGTTTGGCAATCCATCGATCCAACTTATTAGCAAAGGCCTTACGATCGGTATGATTCATGGCGGCAGGGCCGCCCGTTTGAACACCGCTGTTACGCAAAGTTTCCATAAAATCACGCATATCTAGCCGCTGACGTATGGTTTCTTTGGTATACGATTCACCACGATGACTAAGGGCTTCAGCGCCCTTCTCTACCACTTCTGCCGCTAAAGGAATGTCTGAGGTAATCACTAGATCACCAGCCACCACACGCTTAACAATTTCGTTGTCGGCTACGTCAAAACCAGAACCCACCTGCACCATACTAATCACTTTAGAAGGTGGCGTAACAATGTATTGATTAGCCACCAAGGTAGTAGCAATTTGTGTACGTTCTGCGGCGCGAAACAAAATTTCTTTAATGACGCCTGGGCAGGCGTCGGCGTCAACCCAGATTGGCATATTGAAGCCTAAGGTAAGTAGCTAATGGTGTATTGTGCATGAATGCAAAAAAAAGGCCAGCATAAGCTGACCTTTTTGGCGATGTTAAAGCCCATAAGACCTAAGCGATCAAACAGGCTTAAAACGCCCTAACCAACGCGCTCAATACGCGAAGCGCAGAACTTAAATTCAGGGATTTTACCCACTGGATCAAGCGCCGCGTTGGTGAGCATATTTACAGCCGCTTCAGCGTAGCAAAATGGAATATAAATAACGCCAGCGGGTACGTCCACGTCTTCACGAGCCATTATTTCAATGCTACCGCGTCGAGTAGAAACACGGATCATATCACCAGCCTTAGCGCCAACTTTAGCCAATTCTTCACGGTTTATGGTGGCTACTGCTTCTGGTTCTAGAGCATCCAATACAGCTGAACGACGAGTCATGGAACCTGTATGCCAATGCTCTAGTTGACGGCCAGTAGTAAGAATTACTGGGTATTCGTCATCTGGGCGCTCATCAGGCTCTACAATGTCTGCAGCAACAAACTTACCGCGACCGCCTTCAATTGGGAAGCTATCGATAAACACGATGTCATTACCAGGATGATCTTCTGCAGGACAAGGGTATGTTACTGAATGTTCCTTTTCTAAACGTTCCCAAGTCAAGTTGTTCAAACTTGGCATGGCTTGCTTCATTTCGGCAAATACATCCCTTGGATGGGTGTAAGTCCAGTTTAGGCCCATACGGTTGGCCACTTCTTGGATGATCCACCAATCCTGGCGTGCATCGCCAGGTGGCTTAACCGCTTGACGACCCATCTGTACAGTACGGTTAGTGTTAGACGCTGTACCGTCTTTCTCTGGCCATGCCGAAGCAGGCAGAACCACATCAGCATACATTGCTGTTTCTGTCACATACAAATCCTGCACCACTAAGTGCTGTAGTTTAGCCAAGGCGCCACGGGCGTGGTGTAAATCGGGATCAGACATGGCTGGGTTTTCACCTTCCACGTACATGCCAGTTATAGAACCCTCGTGAACGGCATCCATGATTTCTACTACAGTTAAACCTGGCTCATCAGAAAGCTCAGTGCCCCATAGGTCTTCAAACATGGCTTTAACGTTACCTACGTTAACTTTCTGGTAATCTGGGTACATCATTGGGATAAGGCCGGCATCCGATGCACCTTGTACGTTGTTCTGGCCACGCAGTGGGTGTAAGCCAGCGCCTTCACGACCAATTTGTCCTGTCATCAAGGCTACAGAGATCATAGCGCGACAGTTATCGGTACCGTGAATGTGTTGTGACACACCCATGCCCCAGAAGATCATGGAGTTGTCAGCCGTGGCATATAAACGTGCCACTTCGCGGATTAGATCTGCATCTACACCACAAATCGGTGACATGGCTTCTGGTGTGTAGTGCTTAACATGCTCTTTCACCGTGTCAAAACCAGTAGTCATAGAATCGATGTACTTTTGGTTGTACAGCTTTTCTGTAACGATGACGTTCATAATGGCGTTCCAGAAGCTTACGTCGCTACCTGGATTAAACTGAATCATATGGCTGGCGTATTTCTTCATTGCCAAACCACGTGGGTCTAAAACAATAATCTTGGTGCCATTCTTTGCAGCTTGCTTAAAGAACGTTGCCGCAACAGGGTGGTTATTGGTTGGGTTAGCACCCGTAATAACGACTACATCGGCATTTTTAGCCTGCATGAAGGATGCAGATACTGCACCAGACCCCAGACCTTCCAACAATGCCATTACCGAAGAGGCGTGACATAAACGAGTACAGTGGTCTACGTTGTTGCTGCCAAAACCAGTACGTACTAGCTTTTGGAACAAGTAGGCTTCTTCGTTAGAACCTTTGGCACTACCAAAACCTGCAAGGGCTTTTTTGCCTTGAGTATCACGTATTTTGACGAAGCCATTAGCGGCAAAGTCTAGCGCTTCTTCCCAACTGGCTTCACGGAAGTGAGTTAAAGGCTTGGCTGGATCAAAGTCGTTATGAATACCTTTGCGTGCGCCTTCAAGACGAATCAATGGCTTGGTCACACGGTCGCCGTGGTGAATATAGTCAGAACCAAAACGGCCCTTCACACACAAACGGCTCTCGTTAGCTGGACCATTGCGGCCATCAACGTACACAATACGCTCGTCTTTAACATGATAGGTTAGCTGACAACCTACACCACAATACTGACATACACTGTCTACTTTGCGGTCAAAGTCTGCGCTATCGCCCTTGCCTTCTTCACTGGTTACAGTAGAAGGCATTAAGGCGCCCGTAGGACAAGCCTGAACACATTCACCACAAGTAACACAGGTAGAATCCCCCATAGGGTCATCGAAGTCGAACACAACCTTAGAATCCGAACCCCGGTTAGCCATACCAATCACGTCATTTACTTGAACTTCACGGCAAGCAACAACACACAAGTTACAGTTAATGCAAGATTGTAGGTTTACCCGCATCGCCTTACTGCTGTTATCTGCACAAGGCTTTATAGTTTCGTCAAAACGAGCTTCCGTAGCATCCACAGCTAACAAATCGGCCATAGCCCAAAAATGTGAGCTCTTATCTGGTGATTCTTCACGTTCTGGCTGGTCAGTAGCTAATAGCTCCAATACCATTTTGCGCGAAATTTGAGCTCGGTCTGAAGTGGCGCTAGAGACCACCATGCCTTCACTAGGTGAACGCAGGCACGAGGCGGCTAATACACGCTCGCCCTCTATTTCTACCATACATGCGCGACAGTTGCCGTCTGCACGGTAGCCAGGTTCGGGTTTGTAACATAGATGAGGAATAGTTTCGCCCAAACGTTTGGCAACTTGCCAAATACTCTCGCCTGCTTTCGCTGTTACTTTCTCACCGTCGAGGATGAAGTTGATAATATCTTGACTCATGACCGGTGTCCCATGCTTGCGACGTGTTTAGCACTGGCAGACAGGTCCGTAGCAATTAAGTCAGCGTCAAAATATTTAAATACGGTAGTAATTGGGTTAGAGGCCGCTTGGCCTAAACCACAAATAGAAGCATCACACATGGCTTGGCCTAGCTCAGCCATTAAAGCTTGGTCCCAGTCAGGGCGCTGCAGCAACTTCACCATTTTTTCTGTACCGACGCGACACGGCGTGCATTGGCCACAACTTTCGTCTTCAAAGAACTTCAATAAGTTCACGACAACATCACGCATGTTGTCGTGGTCTGACAATACCATCACCGCAGCAGAACCAATAAAACAACCGTACGGTTGAAGGGTACCGAAATCTAAGGGAATGTCTGCCATACCCGCTGGTAATATACCGCCTGACGCTCCACCTGGAAGGTAACCTTTAAACGTATGCCCATTGGCCATACCACCACAGTATTCGTCCATTAGCTCCTGCATGGTAATACCAGCGGGCGCTAATTTAACACCGGGGTTATTAACTCGGCCCGAAACGGAGTAGCTGCGCAACCCTTGTGAGCCATGACGACCTTGGCTAGAAAACCAATCTGCGCCTTTGTCCATCAAGGTGCGGATCCAAAACACAGTTTCAATGTTGTTAACCAATGTAGGGCGGTTAAACAAACCAACCTGAGCTACAAAAGGAGGTCGATGACGAGGCAGGCCTGGCTTGCCTTCTATGGATTCGATCATCGCCGACTCTTCACCACAGATGTAAGCCCCTGCGCCACGGCGCAGATGAATACCACCGGCTGGGGCTAGCCCTGCCGCCTCAACTTTAGCAATTTCTATCTGTAAAATTTCACGCGAAGCTGGGTATTCATCACGTAGGTAAATATAGGCAGCTTCAGCCTCTACAGCCCAAGCACTGATCAACGCACCTTCAATGAAACGGTGAGGATCAGTCTCTAGATATAGGCGGTCTTTAAAGGTACCAGGCTCACCTTCGTCACCATTAATCGCAAGGTAACGCGGCTTAGGCTCTTGGCGCACAAACTTCCACTTCATGTGTGTTGGGAAGCCTGCACCACCTAGGCCTTTAAGGTTAGCATCCGCCAGTACTTTTTGAATATCTTCCCAGGTGTAATCTCCAGCTAGGCATTTGTTTAACAAAGCGTAACCACCATCTGCCACATAGGCATCATAGGCCATGTAATCTGGAATATCTGGGTGAAAGTGTTCCGCCTCAATGGTGGCTAAAACTTTAGCCGCATCCGCATGGTCCACATGGTAGTGACCCACTTCTGCAACGGGTGCAGTATCGCAGCGGCCCATACATGGCGCACTAAGAATGCGCACTTGAGTCGGGTCTGTACCAGCTTCCAGAGCAGACTTTAACTGGTGCGCACCAGACAACTGACAGCTCAAGCTATCGCATACGCGCACGGTCACTGCAGCAGGGGCTAACTCACCCTCTTTAACAATATCGAAATGCGCATAAAATGAAGCACATTCATACACTTCAGCCATTGGGATACTCATCTCGTGTGCGAGTGCTGCCAGGTGCGCGGCAGGTAGGTGACCGTAGTTGTCTTGAATTAAGTGCAGGTATTCAATCAGCATATCGCGCTTAATGGGTTGATCACCGATCAACTCACGTAATTGGGCTAACGTATCTAGATTAACTTGGCGACCACGAAGGTGGATACGGGATTTATTACGGCCAGCGCCTGGGTGCAAACGCACCACATTGTCTTGGTTAGAATCAGCAGACATGTCGTTCTCTGTGTTTGACTTAAGTTCAAGGTTCTATGAGTAAATTTGCTTTAAAAAATGCACTTTTAAAGCGCCATAAGATACCATCTTTAACCGAGCCAGTATCCCAGTGCTGTAGATTGCCGCATATCTGAAAACGACATCATGAGGACACTATAGTACCTGTATGATACCTACCCCGTGGCTATGCTAGACCATGTTACTGAAAGGATCATATTTGCAGCATGATGAGTACAGATTGCTGAATCTATTATCGGCAAAATACGGTATCCTACCGCTTCAAATATTTATTGAGTTATACCACCGTGTCTTTTGTCGATTTACTGCTGGATCAAGAACTTCTTCTCGCTCTTGCAGAACATGAGTTTACCGAGCCTACTGCCATTCAACAACAAGCTATTCCACCTCTTTTGGAAGGCTCCAATGTGTTAGCCTCAGCACCTACAGGCACAGGTAAAACCCTTGCTTTTGTGTTGCCTGCATTACAACATATTTTAGATACCCCTAGGCAAGAAGCGGGCACTCCAAAAGTACTTATTCTTAGCCCTACTCGCGAACTTGCCCGCCAAACCTATGATCAAATTGAGCAACTGGTGGCCCATAATCATTTGAGAAGCTGCCTTATTGTTGGTGGCGTACCTTTTGGTATGCAAAAAGCCATGGTGGCCGAAACCATCGACGTGCTAGTGGCTACGCCTGGACGATTGTTGGAAATTGAAGAGCACATGGCGCTAGATTTATCCCTAGTCACTGTTTTTGTAATAGACGAAGCAGACCGCATGTTGGATTTAGGATTTATTCAAGCCATTCACCAGATTTCAGACATGCTGCCCGTTGAACGTCAAACGTCAATGTTTTCTGCGACGTTAGAAGGTGACAAGGTGCAAGCCTTTGCCCACGACCTCCTTTCAGAGAATGTCGTGCAGGTTGCTGTAGAAGCCCCCCGCCACGTGGCTAAAAAAATCACTCAAGCGGTATACCAAGCAGATAATGAGCAACACAAAGAACACTTGCTTAAAGCTCTGTTACGCCTACATGAAGTGAAGCAAGCCATTGTTTTTGTGAATAGTCGCAAGCAAGTGGACACATGGCTTAAAGTGATTCGTACACTAGGCATTCAATGCACAGGATTGCACGGCGATCTTCGCCAAAGTGACCGTAACCAACAAATCAAAGACATGCGTCGTGGCCGCACCAAAGTAATGGTCGCCACAGACGTTATGGCTCGTGGTGTTGC
>DCAT01000048.1:9684-12568 GCA_002312935.1 Oceanospirillaceae bacterium UBA1126
AGACGTTATGGCTCGTGGTGTTGACCTACCTGACCTAACCCACGTTATTAACGTACACATGCCAGAAAAGGCTGATAGCTATGTTCACCGTGCAGGCCGAACTGGCCGCGATGGTAACGACGGTAGTGTTTGGTCTATCGTGGATGCCATGGACTGGCCTAACCTAGGCCGTATTGAACGTTATATTGGCAACAGCATTCCCCGGCAAGTATTCCCAGGATTTTCTCCTAAGAAGGAAGAGCCTGCGGTACTGAAAAAGGTGAAAGCGAAAAAACCAAAGGTGTCTAAATCAGACAAAGCCAAGGCTGTAAAAGCCAAAGCTAAAAAAGATAAGAAATTTAAAAAATAGTTAAACCTTTTACCCACTAAGCATTTCATTAAGCCTATCTAATGGTGGGTAGGTTATTTATTGCTCCAAAAAGGTATTAAACCGCCAGGCGGTATTCACTGTTCTTTTGCCTATTTGCTGGTGGGGAAATCAATTATTCGCGATTGTGAAGCCGCTTCTTGGGCGGCCATCCCCATTTGCACAGCTATTAAACCATCTTTTAGCGTCACTTCAGGCTGTTGGTTTCCCAGTACAACTTGCTGGAACTTTTGGTGTTGGTAGAAAGTAGAACCGTTATGATCCCCAGCTTGCAGAAGTTTAGTGTCTATGGGTATATCAAGAGTTTGTGGGCCTTTTGGTTCTCTGGGGCTAACAATAACCTTGGGGGTTGGGGCTGGGCCTAGATGGGTTGGCCAAAAGCGACTTGGACCTGGCACAAAACACTCCACTTTGCAGTCAGTTCCAACTGCTGAAATTTCTTCTTGATAGTTTGATCCTTCTGCAAACATGCAAAGCTCTAGCATGGCTCGTGAGCCCGATGCAAAGTCAACGATGACATAGCCATTGTCCCAAATATCAGGGGTTCGCCCATTATATGTTTCGTCTAAATGATTATTAGCTTGTCCAGCAGAAGCCATAATCCTGATGGGTTCAGATTTCATTATGAGGCGCATTAGATCGAAAAAATGACAACATTTTTCAACAAACGTACCACCAGAATTTTCGTTGAACCTGTTCCAATCATTAACCTTTTCTAAAAACGGAAACCGATGTTCTTTAATGGTCAGCAGCTTTACACCACCTGTTAAGGCATTTGCCTCGTTTATCAGCTTTGCAACAGGGGGCATATAACGATATTCCATGGCCACCCAAATTGGCTTAGGGTAGTTTTTACTCAACTCGTTAATGAGCGTGGCATCGCGCGGATTGGTTATTAAAGGTTTTTCTACCAAAATAGGTAATGGGTTGAGTGAGGCAATGAGTTTTAATTGCTGGGCATGCAAAAAATTAGGGCTCACAATAACCAGACAATCAAGATCATTCCGCCCTAGCAGTGCTTCTATTGATGGTTCAAATTCAGCTTCCGGGGCGAGTTTTTTTGCCGCAATTGCCATACTATGATCGGGTTCAAAAATTGCAGCGACACGGGTGTTCTCAAGCAATTTAATATTTTTAATGTGCTCCTGGCCCATCATGCCGCACCCGATCATGCCATAGTTTAAAACCGTCACAAAAACTCCCTATTCATTATTTTATACGCGCTACATAACGTGCAACCCGAGGGTTAAACCAAGTCAGTGAATATTCAGCAAGCATATTGTTTTGATCATAGCTTTTACGCTCGATGTATCCCCATACTTTTTGCTCATTATTTAAATGGCTGGCTGTTGCATCTGTGGCAAATGTAGTGGGCGTCCAATCTGGCATCTGATTTACGCTCACTTGATCTTCTGCACTGGTAATCCAGAATTTGAGGTTTTCACGATAAAACAAATATAACGAGTCGGACAAATCGTCCACACTTAGGTTTCTATTCTCAGGCGCATCAATCCATATCTCTTCAATCGCACTATCAATTAAGTTAAGGCGCCTTAATCTTCTTATTCTAAATCCGTTGGCAGCGTTTCCAACGTGGGGTCCAAATGGTGGAAAATGGTCCGCTTTGTTCAACCTTTCAACGGATAAAACTTGCGCCGTTGGAAGACCTCCTCCTTTGATTAATTCTAATCGGAAAAAACTGTATATTGTATCAATGTTTTGCGACTGTTTAGGCTTACGAACATAGTTACCTGAACCTTGCACACGCTCCAACAGGCCTTTTTGTGTCAGTTCCAGCAATGCCTTGCGCAAGGTGCCAACAGCTACCCCAAGCTCATCTGCCATCAAACGTTCAGATGCCAAACGTGATCCGTCAGCCAATACCCCAGCTTGAATTTCACGCGCCAACATTTCGCTAATTTCAACATGCAATGGCAGACGGTTTTTTGATAATGCGGATTTCATATGGTGTGTTATTTTTGTTAATTGATGCACCATTGATCTATTGATACACAATTGTTATAGTAATTTAAATCATTAAATTAATCAATAAAAGAAGGCTAACTTGTCTATAGTCCCGATAAGATCAGAACATACCACGGCAGCAGAGATTGCATGGTTCGCCCCATTATGTTCGGATGATTACCAACATTTGGGAGTGCCTGAAGGCGGTTTGCGTTCTTCATGGGAAAACACCTCAACCATTATTCAAGCGGCAGACAAGCTGGGCTATCGAAACATTTTATGCCCCTCCTCTTACCAAGTCGGGCAAGATACGCTTACATTTGTGGCAGGCAATGCTCCTTTAACTGAACATATAAACATGTTAGCCGCCGTAAGGTGCGGTGAGATGCACCCCATTATGCTTGCAAGAACTCTTGCCACGCTTGATCACATGATGAAGGGACGCTTAACCGTCAATATTATTTCGTCAGATTTTCCAGGCCAAAAAGAAGACAGCGCATATCGCTATCAACGCACGCGAGAGGTTGTTGAAATTTTAAAACAAGCCTGGAC
>DCAT01000048.1:12946-25814 GCA_002312935.1 Oceanospirillaceae bacterium UBA1126
CAGGCCCTGCTAAACCTTATCAGCAAAATGGTGGGCCCTTGCTGTATTTTGGTGGCTACTCGCCGCCTGCGTTAGATTTATGTGGCGAACATTGTGATGTCTATCTAATGTGGCCAGAAAAACAAGATGCCCTGGCCAATCGTATGAAAGCCGTTAATGAGTGTGCGCGAAATTATGGCCGAGTTTTAGATTACGGGCTTCGCGTGCATATGATCGTTCGAGATACCGAAGCCGAAGCAAAAGAATACGCAAGAGAGCTAGTTTCCAAGCTAGATGATGAGCAGGGCAAATTAATTCGTGAAAGAGCGTTAGATTCAACTTCTTTAGGAGTTTCTCACCAAACAAAAAACCGTGAACTGGCTGATTTGGAAGGTTATATAGAGCCCCATTTATGGACAGGGGTTGGTCGTGCGCGTTCGGGTTGCGGTGCCGCATTGGTTGGTTCGACAGATCAGATTTTAACTCAGATTGAAAAATATAAAAAAATGGGTATTCGGGCTTTTATATTTTCAGGTTATCCACACCTTGCAGAGTGTGAAATATTTGGCAAAAAAGTTCTCCCACACCTTGAAACATGCTCACTACCTCAATTGCAAGGCCGGGTTCCCGACTCTGCACCACACACGCCATTAGGCATAGGAGAAAGACGTTAATGCAGCGCATAGCCCTCTCAAAAGATTTGGAATTAAGTCAAATAATATATGGTATGTGGCGCTTGGGGGATGATCAGGACACCTCAACTGCCGCCGTACAGGCAAAAATAGAAGCGTGTTTAGAACAAGGGATAACATCACTGGATCAAGCAGACATTTATGGTGATTATGGCGCTGAAACCATACTTGGAAAATGTTTTTCTGCAGCAACGCACTTGCGAGATAAGGTAGAGATAATAACCAAATGCGATATCGTTGCTCCCGTTGGCCGATACCAAAGTGCGCGGGTAAAACATTATGATACATCCGCAGCGCATATCAATTATTCAGTGGAATGCTCACTAACACAAATGCATATAGAGCATATTGATTGTTTGTTAATTCATCGCCCTGACCCGTTGATGGATCATGAAGAAACAGGGCGTGCGCTAGATGAGCTGGTGACGTCAGGCAAAGTAGGATCTGTTGGTGTTTCCAACTTTAAACCCCACGATTGGACCTTACTTCAATCCGCTATGAATTCCAAACTTGTAACAAACCAAATAGAACTTAGCGTTATAGAAACCAGCCCTTTTAATAATGGAGACCTTGCCTTCTTACAAGAAAATAAAATTAAACCTATGGCTTGGTCTCCCCTTGGTGGAGGATCGTTGTTTAATTCTAACGACGAAAAAAGCAAAGCCATTTTTAACTGTTTATCTAACATTGCCAATGAACAAAGCACCACTGCCGATGCAGTGGCTATTGCATGGTTATTAAAACATCCATCTAATATTTTACCCGTTATGGGCACCAATAATCTTAGCCGTATAAAATCATTATCCAGCGCGCTTAACGTTAATATTGATCGTCAAGCATGGTTTGAAATCTATACCGCAGCCCTTGGACACGAAGTGGCTTAATGCAATGCAAACAACTAATCAATCCAACTTAAAACTTGCTCTTATGCCAACACACATAGAAAGGTCTCAAGATACTATGACGGTCCCTAGCCGTGATAATCATCATGCATTTAGGAACGCTTTAGGGCAGTTTGGAACCGGCGTTACCGTTATTACGGCCCATGACAACCATTCACCCATTGGCATGACAGTCAATTCATTTGCATCCGTTTCATTAGATCCTGCTTTGGTTTTATGGTCTATAGCCAACAAATCTGAAAGAAAAGATGCATTCTATAATGCTGGTTTTTTTGCAGTGCATGTGTTGGCGGAAAATCAGGCCGATCTCGCACTAAATTTTGCCAAAAATCCAACCGCTTTTGAAGAGTGTGAATGGCATTTTGGCAGGCATCACCTACCCATTCTACCTGGGGCGGTAGCACGGTTTGAATGCAGTATACAAACGACCTATGACGGGGGAGATCACACCATAATCATTGGTAAAGTAGAGCAGTTCACGCATAACGAAGGTAAGCCTTTGATGTTTGTAGGAGGCCATTTTGGTAAGTTTTTACCCTAACCTTGCTTACAATAAATATACCTCCCAACGCACAGCATTATGAAAAATATTAGTGCAATGCTAGAGGTGTTTGACGCCATTAATACTCGTGCACTTTTCTGGGGGCGCGCGGTAGGGCTTGTTGCGCTTGGATTAATGGTGTTGGTGATTTTGACACAAATATTTTTTAGGTATGTACTTAACAACGCCCTTCCTTGGCCAGAAGAGGCCGCAAGGGCTTTGATGATTTGGATGATGGCATTAGTGGCCCCTTCCGCATATCGTTACACAGGCTTTGTTTCTATCGATATGCTGCATGAGTATATCCCCACTCGCCTTAAAAACTACTTGATACTGTCGATCTTATTACTGTGCACTTTTGTCTCTATCATCATGCTGCAGCATGCATGGGCTCACTTTTCTTCGCCTTTATTATTTGACTCGTCTGGTTTAAACAGATTGCTACAAGATACTGGTATAAACCAACTTTTGGGCACCCAAATACAATTTAGAACCGCCTATATTTATTTAGCGATGAGTGTTTTTCTTATGCTTATTTTAATGGTTTCTCTAGAGTTGATTATGCGTCAATTTGCCAGAATTATATGGGGAGACGAAAACTTCCCCTTACCCAAACTTCCTAATGTAATGGCGGCCAATTCGTGATCTTAGCTTGGTTCTTACCCTTATTTCTTATATTTTTAATGATTGGAGTTCCGGTATATTTCGCTATGCTGGCCGCGCCTGGTTTCATGCTATATCTCAACGGGCAAGAGCGAGACATTGCACTGATGTATCGCAATGTTTTTAACGGCATCGATAATGGTGTATTACTGGCTATTCCTTTTTTCATGCTCGCTGGGGAGTTAATGAACAAGGCTGGCATAACAGAACGTTTAGTTGCGTTTTCTCAGACCATCATTGGCTCCGTAAGAGGCGGCCTAGCACAAGTAAATATTCTATCTTCAATGCTATTTGCAGGTATGTCAGGCTCAGCAGTGGCTGATACTTCTGCGTTGGGCTCTATGTTAATTCCAGCGATGGAAAAACAAGGTTACACCCGAAAGTTTGCTGCAGCGATCACGGCCGCATCATCAGTTATTGGACCTATAATTCCACCTTCAGGCATTATGATTATTTATGCTTATGTGATGGAAGTTTCAGTCGCAGCTTTGTTTGCTGGAGGCATTATTCCTGGAATTTTGGTAGGCATGGGGTTAATGATCGTAACCAGGTTGATGGCTAATAAATATGAATTTCCTCCGGCAAAACGCTTTGTCATTGAAGGAGTGAGCATTTCCACTGCTGAAAATTTTGCCGCCCGTGGAATTGCTCGATTGATGCTCGCAACCATTTTATATCCTGTCGTTATAAATTTAATAAATCTCGAAATAGATGATCATTTTAAGAGTGTTTTATTTCACTTTTCTTGTGCATTAATCGTGACAGAAATTCTATTTCAAATTCAAAGACGCTTAGTATCGAATGAATTTAGGATAGTGGCGAAACGTGCAGTGTTGCCTTTATTAACGCCCGTTATCATTTTGGGTGGTATTTTAGGTGGTGTAGCAACCCCTACAGAGGCCTCTGCTCTTGCTGTCGCTTATACAGCATTGCTTGGTTTAATCATTTTACGCTCCATAACTATAAAAGATCTTGGGCCCATTTTGGTCAAGTCTGCCATAACGTCATCTGTGGTTTTATTATTGGTTGGCGCAGCAATGGCATTTAAAACCGTTGTGAGCCTTTCTCATATAGCAGAAGATTTAGCTGAATATATATTGGCTTTAACGACTAATCCCCTTTTATTACTACTGTTAATAAATCTTTTATTATTTGTGGTGGGTATGTTTTTGGATGCAGGGCCAGCAATTATAATATTAGGGCCGATTTTGGCGCCCATATTTATTGATTTAGGCATCCATCCTGTTCATTTCGCTATGATCATGTCGGTTAACTTAACAGTTGGACTCGCGACACCTCCGATGGGCTTAGTCCTATTTGTGGCCTCGTCTGTCTCGGGCGTGAAAGTAGAAACAATATCAAAGGCAATATTGCCTTTTTTAGCAGTAGAAATTTTTGTTATCTTTCTCATCACCTATTTCCCTATCATTTCACTGGGTATTCCTTCGTGGTTAGGGTTTGTTAAAGATGTCGATTTAATGGGGCCAATAGCTGGTTTGTTCTTCTAATCGACTTAAGGAGTTTACGCATTTTCCATTTACTTCAAGGACACCTTTTTTGTTCTGGTCAGCCTTAACAGGGCGCCTTTTGAAGGGGAAAAGTTAGAAACAGACGAACTTTAAAATTCGTCAACAATAAAAAGGGGCAATAGCCCAATTTACTAAGGAGTTCATATGAATAATTTTATTAAAACTTTGGGGGTTACCGCTTTCACGTTTGGTTTGATGGCAGGTGGCACAGCCACTGCGTATGCTGCAGACTATACCATCCGAGCAACGGCCAACTCTAACGAAAATGACGAAGATTATGATGGTCTTGTGGTTTTCAAAAACTTTGTGGAAGCCGCTTCAAACGGTGAAATTGCTGTTGAATTATTTATTGGCACACAACTTTGCTCAAAGGGCGCTGAGTGTCTGCAAGGCATAGCCGATGGTTCAATTGATGTTTACATTTCAACATCAGGCGGCGCTGCCGGTGCATTTCCATACGTTCAGGTGCTAGATTTACCCTATCTTATGGCAAGCGATCGAGTTGCTGAAAATGTCTTATCTGGCGATTTTACACGTACTATGCGTAATATGGCCCTTAAAGATTCTGCTGACAAAATTCGTTTGATGACCATTGGCAACACTGGTGGATGGCGTAACTTTGCAAATACAAAGCGCAGAGTTCAAAACCCAGACGATATGGCAGGTCTTAAGATTCGTACTGTAGTTGCCGATCTGCCCCAAGAGTTAGTTAAAGCACTGGGTGCGTCACCTACTCCAATCCCTTGGCCTGAGTTATTTACATCATTCCAAACGGGTGTTGTTGAAGGTTCTAAAAATGGTATTACAGACATTATGGGGATGAAATTCCCTGATGCTGGCCTTAAATATGTAACCCTTGATGGCCATGCATATATGGGCGCTCTTTGGTGGATGAACAACGAAAAGTTCTTGTCTATGCCTATTGAGCTTCGTCAGGTTGTTGTGGATGGTTTTGCCGCTCTTCAACAGGCTACATTTGCTTCACCAAAACGCAAATCTATCAAAGCTTATGAAGATTTTGTTGCTGAAGGTGGCGATTTATATGTGCCAACCCCTGCTGAAAAAGTTGCCTTTAAAGAAGCAGCTACTCCAGTTTATGATTGGTTCCAAAACAATGTTAATGGCGGACCAGCAATCTTTAACGCGTTAACAAGCGCGGTTTCTCTAGCAGAAGCAGAAATTGCTGCAGGTAATGCAAAAGACTTAAATTAAAAACGAAGTCAGGGCCGTTCAACACATCTGAACGGCCCTATTTTTTGTCTATTTATACGCGCCATTTTTAGTTTATCTAAATGGATAAAGCCAAACCCTATAATCATCAATCAATATATGAGCTTTTTCAATTTGTGCTGGGGTCATTTTTTTCACAACCTCTTCTTGGCTTATGGCCGCATCTGGATCGCCACCAATGGCAGAAAGAACATACCACATATACGCTCTGACAAGGTCGGGCTTTTCAACACCCCTGCCTACTTCATAATACCATCCAACACCACTTTGAGCCCCTGGATGCCCCTTCATCGACGAACGCAAATACCATTCAAACGCTCTTTCATCATCTTGGGGAACGCCCAACCCCATAGCGTACATTACCCCGATCAACTCTTCAGCATCGGCATTACCAGAACGCGCAGCTGGCCAAAGTTCAGTCATAGCCTCTTTAAAGCTTCCCTTTTCCATAAGATCTCGTGCATGTTCAATCTCTGCAAAACACGATATCGAAAACGCCATCAACCCAAGCAACAAAAATTTACGCACACGCTTTCTCTTTTTATAATAGTACAGTTAACATTTGGAATTTCTCAGTCTTACGCTTTTGATTTACCCAAACCCTTAACCTTAGATGATTTCATCACTTTTGATGAAAGGCAAGCCAAACTTGGGCAGTTATTATTTTACGACAAGATTTTATCAGGCAACCAAAATATATCATGCGGCACATGCCATCATCATAGCTTGGGCGGCAGTGATGGTTTATCTCTAGGCATTGGCGAGGGAGGCAATGGCGTTGGCACAGAAAGAACGCCAGGTATTGGAGCTGATAAGATAAAAAAACGCATTCCCAGAAATGCCCAAGCACTGTGGAATTTAGGCGCCAAAGAATTTAAATTCATGTTCCATGATGGGCGACTTTCAAAGTCAAATCTTTACGAAAATGGTTACAACTCTCCGGCAGAAGAATGGCTACCAAAAGGGTTAACAAACCTACTTGCCGCGCAAGCTATGTTTCCCGTTACATCACAATTTGAAATGGCAGGAAACCCAAAAGAAAATCAAATTGCAGGCGCAACCCATGACCGAATTGACCAGGTGTGGCCAATTATCTCTAAACGCGTGCGTAATATACCTGAATATGGCGACATGTTTATTAGCGCGTTTGATCATATTGAAAACGCTGCTGATGTCACTATGGTTGA
The DNA here is from genome assembly GCA_002312935.1 of Oceanospirillaceae bacterium UBA1126. Taxonomy (GTDB): domain Bacteria; phylum Pseudomonadota; class Gammaproteobacteria; order Pseudomonadales; family Balneatricaceae; genus Njordibacter. The sequence continues at coordinate 19,670 of DCAT01000048.1, forward strand.
AATTGCAGAGGCTTTGTCTGCCTTTATTAATGTTGAATGGCGTAGCTATGATGCGCCATTTGATGAGTTCATCTCTGGCAATAACAATGCCTTAACATCTGCCCAAAAACGCGGATTAGATCTATTTTATAATAAGGCCAACTGCGCATCCTGTCATTCTGGCCAGTTATTTACCGACCATGCTTTTCATGCATTAGCCCTGCCCCCATTTGGGCCAGGACGCACTAGGCGATTTGATCCGTTCACTCGCGATGTTGGCCGAATGGGAGAAACTGACTTATTAGAAGATGCTTATCGGTTCAGAACGCCAAGCATTAGGAACGTCACTCTTACCGCTCCTTATGGGCATAACGGGGCCTATCCAACTCTTGAAAGCATTGTACGGCACCATCTTTCGCCCACAGCGTCATTGCTAGCGTGGAAACCTAAGCAGGCTCATTTACCAGATGTACCATGGGTAAGCCAAATAGATTTTCTCGTTCATGATGACAAGCGAGAGATGGCACGGATAGAATCACACATTGATATCAAGCCTTTGACATTAGAGGATAATGAAGTTGATGATTTACTTAGCTTTTTAACCGCGCTTGAAGGAAAAACAGCGCATAAGTTACCTTTGGGGCGCCCTTACACGGTGCCCAGTAAGCTTCCTGTTGATTAAATTGGCGGGCTGTTGTTTTTTAAAAACCCATTTACTCCATCCAGCCTGCCGGTTTGCAAGCAAGGGCTAGGTGGAGTGAATCGTAGTTTAAGCAACGTTGATTACACTTTCTATCTGCTGACGACTAAAGGCTGTCAGCATCGCCTGCAGTGCCGCTGCTGTGGTGTCTTCTGCTTGTGCCACAGCATGGCACACAACCCCACTAACATGCATCTCAATACACGCAAGTGCCTGCGCATCAGTGCCTTTACTCATGGCATGCTGATCAAATTGTGTAACCTCAATGGCGCAGTTGTATTGCTTACTGAGTACATCACTCAAGGCTTCAAGTGCTCCTGCTCCAGAGCCTTCAAGTGCACCTTGGCTGAGATTGAAACAACCCTCAATAATTATGCTATCGTCACTAGTAACCGCGTTTAACCTATAGTCTCGCAACTGCCATGTAGGGTCCACAGCCACAAAGTATGTATCATAAAGTTGTTTAATTTGTTGCGGTGAAACCTCAACGCCAGAGGTTTCTGTGGCTTGTTGCACGATCTTACTTAGCACTGGGTGCATCCACTTAGGTAATTCAATGCCATAATCTCGCTCTAGCACCAACGCCACACCGCCCTTACCACTTTGGCTATTGATACGCACCACGGCCTCATACTCACGGCCAATGTCCCGCGGGTCTATAGGCAAATAGGCGACGTCCCAATGAGATTTATCATGCTGCTTATGAAACGCTACCGACTTACGAATAGCGTCTTGATGGCTGCCAGAAAATGCCGTATACACCAATTCTCCAGCCCATGGGTGGCGCGGTGATACAGCAATTTCAGTACAACTCTCAACCACTTCAATAATTTCCAATACATTGCTTATGTCTAAGGTCGGATCAATGCCTTGCGAGTATAAATTCATGGCCATGGTGATGACATCCATATTGCCGGTGCGCTCACCATTGCCCATTAAAGTACCTTCTACCCGATCGGCCCCTGCCAAAATACCTAATTCAGCAGCAGCCACTGCACATCCTCGGTCATTGTGGGTATGAAGACTAATAGTCACCTGTGAGCGATGCTTTAAATGGCGGCAAAAATACTCCACCTGATCGGCGAATAGATTGGGTGTGGAAAGCTCGACAGTGGACGGTAAATTAATAATGAGTTCGCGGTTGTTGTGAGGTAGCCACTGTTCAATCACAGCATCACAAACTTGCACCGCATAGTCCATTTCAGTACCAGTAAAGCTTTCTGGTGAATACTCAAAGCCCCACTGAGTCTGAGGGTAATGGTCTGCATACTGCAGTACCCATTTAGCACCTTGCACGGCAATGGCTTTAATACCCTCTTCTGGCAACCCAAATACTTGTTCACGTTGCACTGTAGAAGTTGAATTATACACATGCACTATGGCTTGCTTCACCCCGTCCAAGGCCTCATAGGTCTTTTTAATTAATTCTTCTCGGGCTGGTGTCAGTACCTGCAGTGTGACATCTTCTGGCACCTTATTTTGCTCAATCAACATACGTACAAAATCAAAATCAGTCGTCGATGCTGATGGAAAACCCACCTCTATTTGTTTAAAACCCAATTTAACCAAGAGTTCAAACATGCGCAGCTTTTGATCACTGTTCATTGGGTTTACCAAGGCCTGATTACCATCACGCAAATCCACACTGCACCACATAGGAGCTTGAGTAATAGATTTGCTAGGCCAAGTGCGATCCGTTAAAGGTGTGGCTTTAAAAGGCTGGTACTTGCGGTGGTTAAACGTATGGTCAAGCATAGGAACACTCTGGATAGGTCATTTTAACTTTCATTTGGGCTAGTGTATCGGCAAATAAGCGCAATATCACATCTATTTCAGCTACAACTTGACGATACACGCAATAATTTATACTATTAAAACGTTAATTCGCAATATATTTGCGTTAAAGCTTATTTTTGAGGAATACAATGGCCACCTTAGACCGCTACGACCTGAATATATTGCGTCACCTTCAAGACAACGGCAGCCTATCTAATCAAGAGCTAGCTGAACGAGTCGGTCTTACGGCTGCACCTTGCTCTCGCCGCGTTAAACAACTGGAAGAAGAGGGTGTTATTCGTGATCGTGTAGTACGCGTTAATGATCGTGCAGTTAACCTCAACCTCACTGCCATATTGCATATTATTATGGACAAACACATCCCTGAGCGCTTTGCCGAATTTGAGCAGGCCGTAGCCCAGTTGCCTGAAGTAATGGAGTGTTACTTGATCACTGGTCACGAAGCTGATTATCAGCTCAAAGTAGTCGTACCAGACATGGATCGCTACCATGACATTCTATTAGGAAAAATCACCAAAATTAAGGGCGTAAGTGGGGTAAAGTCTGCCTTCGTTATGCGCAAAGTACTCGATAGTACAGCGTTGCCTTTGGGGTATGTAAGGGACTAGTTTGAAGCTTTACGCCAACTTAAGTCTTGCAAAGCATTTTGCAGCCGCTGTTGCGACCAATTTTCTGCTATCCCTTGAAGTAATAAATCACGTCCACTTAACGGCCTTAGGCTTGCGCCTGGCGCATCACGATCCATGTTGCTAGAAAATGGGTAACTGTCACTTAGGGCTGTAGCCACAGCAGATAACTCATCGCTGCTCAAAATGGCAACAGTGAGCTGGTGGTAACAAGCCAGTTGCATACGTTGCTGGTCGATAGACTCCATCTGTTTACCAAATGCAGATGATATCTGTAATAAATTGGCCATACGCTCTACATCTGCGGACGTATTTGCGCCAGCGCCATGCATTAATGCTGGGTTAAAAAACATGCCATCCCCTTTTTCCAAAGGAACTTGCACCGCATGTTGGGCAAAATACGCTTTAAACTCTGGGTTACGATACAGTCCATAACCCTTTTCGTAACGCTGAGAGTAGGGTAATAATTTAGTGGGGCCAGACTCTATGGGCATATCTATATGGGCCACAGCACCCTGCAAGGTGAGCATGGCCGACATCACTTGCACGTGAAGTGGGTAGCGCTGTACCTCTTCATCATTAGTGAAACCTAGATGATAATCCCGATGGGGCTGTTGGGCCGCACCGCCGGGGTGGACTAGGTTAACTTGTGAGGTGATCTGGTAATCCGGGCCTAGCCAAGCTGAACATACCTCAGCTAGCAGTGGATTTTTGTAATAATCAATAAAAGCTTTGGAATCATGCACCGCCATTTTTTCCAAACAATTCCACACACGGCTGTTAGCACCAGACGCTGCAAAGTGATCGGCTAATTTGTGTTGTGTCTTATTTTGTTTATGCAGTAAGTCATAAAATACTCGAGTTGCAGCGTCGACTACTGATAATTGATCAAATAGTTTACGGACTACAAAAACGCCTGCACCACGCTGCCAGCATTGAACCCACTCAGCAGCAACATCTGCCTTAGAACTGGCATCTAAACGGCGTAATTCATCACCATCATAAATGGGGATATGAGCCGAAAAATCGACGGCAAATGGATAATCTTTAAGCGCTAGATGGGGCCTTAAACTGGCCTCGAAGGCCTTCATATTATGCATTCAATGTCTTCCTTATCAACGGGGTATCAATTCAGCTGATTTCACTCACTGCCACACTTCGGTTTTGTGCAATAGACACAATCGCAGCTTCCGCCAAACGTAATGCTTGCAAGCCATCGTTCATGGTAGGCAAGGCGACATCAGCACCGTTAAGGGCGGCAATAAAACTGGCCAATTCTGATCGGTAGGCGGCCTCGTAGCGCTCCAAGAAAAAATGTAACGGTTTGGCACTAGTCACACCCGCTTGCGTATAGCTGGTTAGGGTATTTTCATTGACGTTAGCCGCCGTTAACATACCTTGGCTTCCATGGACTTCAAAGCGTTGGTCATAACCAAAACTTGCCCGGCGGCTATTAGAAATTTGAGCTAATTTACCTGACGCTGTACGCAAGGTCACTAAGGCAGTATCCACATCACCTGCCAAGCCGATAGCTGGATCTACTAAACAGGATGCTTGAGCGGTCACTTGTACTGCGTCTTCCCCTAAAAGAAAGCGCGCCATGTCAAAGTCATGGATGGTCATGTCACGAAATAATCCACCAGAGACGTTAATGTAATCAACGGGTGGGGGTGATGGGTCTTTAGAAATAATACTCACTAATTCAACGTCACCAATATCACCTGCAGCAATACGTTGCTGCAGCAAAGCAAAGTTTGAATCAAAACGGCGATTAAACGCCAGCATAGAGATAATAGGGCTGGCATTAACCTTGGCCACCACCTGCTGCACCCGCGCTAATGATAAATCGATTGGCTTTTCACAAAACACATGCTTGCCAGACGCCACGGCCTGCTCTATCAGATCAGCATGGGTATCGGTGGCCGAACACACCAAAACACCATCAATAGATGCGTCTGAAAAAATGTCTTGTGGGGTCATTTGAGCACAACCCAAGGCCGCACTTAAGCTGTCGGCATTAGGTTGATAGGGGTCATGCAAAGCCACCAGCTCCGCGTGTGGGTTAAGGACCACATTATGACCATGAATTTTACCGATGCGCCCGGCACCAAATAACGCTAGTTTAATCATGTTAATGCCTGCTTAATCAATAATGCAATAGCCAGCGGCTAGGGCGGCTTGTTGCAATGCGTTATAGCCCATTACTGCGTATTCAAATGGGTTGGCTTTAGCAGGGTCTTGTTCTGCCTCAACAATGACCCAACCCTCGTAGTTCTTATCAGCTAAGGCTTGCATAAAGCGTCCATAGTCAATCATGCCATCACCTGGTACGGTGAATACGCCACGTAATACACAGTCAAGAAACGAATCTTTACTGCGATCAACTGTCGCCATAACATGCTCGCGAATATCTTTAGTATGAACATGGTTAATGCGATGACCGTACCGGTCTACCACACCCAAGAGGTCACCACCGGCAAACACCAAATGTCCAGTATCAACTAATAAGCCTACTGCATCACCCGTATTTTGCATCACTAAATCCAACTCTTGCTCAGTTTCAACGCCAGTGCCCATATGATGATGAAAGGACAAAGGCACACCTTCACTGGCACAATATTCAGCCACTTTGGTGAGGCGTTCTCCATAAGCGGCAAATTCTGCTGCTGGCAATGTAGGCTTGTCACACAGTGGCGCATTACGCACATTTTGCACCGTATTCCATGTTTCGCCATACACCAAAACGGCGGCACCTAAGTCACGAAAAAGCTCTAACTGAGGCCTAATATTGGCAATTTCTTGCTCCGCACTGATGTTTAATAACTGGCCCGAAAACCAGCCCGATACGAGTTTCAAATCGTGCTCTTTTAACACCCTATTTAGGCTGCCTTTGTCCTTAGGGAACTTGCCACCCGTTTCCGTTCCTGTAAATCCAGCTAAACGCGTTTCACGTAAGCAGGTTTCTAATGACGTTTCTCCACCCAGTTCTGGAAGGTCATCGTTAGACCAAGAAATAGGGGACATACCAAATTTAAGTTTCATG
>DCAT01000048.1:26205-44423 GCA_002312935.1 Oceanospirillaceae bacterium UBA1126
CATCCATTCATGGGCTGGGTCATTATAAAAATGCCATTCCCTAATGGGTCCAGCCATGACGTTCAAATAATAGCCTGTGTAACCATGAGGCACCCCCACTGGGTGATAACCCTTGGGCACTAAAACCACGTCACGATCTTCTGCAGAAAGGGTTACATCTAAACTACGGTCATCGGTATACACGCGCTGGTGAGCATAACCAGAAGCTGGATTTAAACGGTGATAATAGGTTTCTTCTAATAGGGTTTCTTCTGGGCTAGCGTCTCTATCATGCTTGTGTGGTGGGTAAGACGACCAATGACCAGACGGGGTAATCACCTCTACTACCAAGAGGCCATCAGCGGCCTCAGTTTCTGGCAAAATATTACGAACATAGCGCGTATTAGTGCCCTCACCCCTTACTTCTTGAGACATCATCGCGGCATCTATTAGCCTCGCTGCCCCACTATTGCCTTGTCCAGGCGCACTGCACACAGCCACTTCCACAGCATCTAAGGCAGTAATACTAATCGCTTCTCCTGCAGGCACGTATACAGCGCCGGGAGGCTGGTCAACAAACACACTGTTTCGGCCACCTACGTTATCCCAACTTTGTAAGCCCACACAGACGTTCGCTGTGCCTGTTAAAATAACAATACACAGCTCTCTCCCAGCCTGCTGGCACTCCAAAGTTTCTCCAACATTTAAATCGTGCACTGCAAAACCCACATAGGTCCAGCCCGCAGACTGAGGTGTTACCTGATGCACTTGGCTTGCGGCAGCCGGTTTAACTAATAATTTAGACATGGTTTAGTAGCCTCGCTCTGCCATTCGTTTGGCGGTCCATTCTTGGTGTTTAGCGACAACTTCTTCACGGGCTGACACTGATGGTACCTCAACCTCCCAGTAGGCTCCTCCAGGTGAGCAATGTAATGGGTCTGTATCGATAACTACCACACTCACACCCTTTCTTTCACGAGCAGCTTGCACGGCTTGCTTAAGCTCACCTATGTTAGCCACATGGTCAGCACGAGCTCCCATTGCCCGAGCGTGGCCAGCAAAATCAATTTGTGCTAATCCCTTATGGTAAGTGTCTTGTAATAAATTATTGAAGTTAGCGCCACCTGTGGCCATTTGCAGGCGGTTAATGCAACTAAATCCCCTATTGTCTAACACCACAATGGTTAACTGTAAGCCCATACTCACGGCAGTTGCGATGTCTGAGTTCATCATCATATAGGAGCCATCGCCTACCATTACCACCACTTCACGATCTGGACAGGCAAGCTTAGCCCCTACACCGCCACAAATTTCGTAACCCATGCAAGAGTAGCCATACTCTAAGTGATAACCGCCCACTTGCTCTGCACGCCAATGTTTGTGTAACTCCGAAGGTAAACTGCCCGCTGCAGCAACCACTACTGCATTGACATCGACAGTGACATTTACAGCAGCAACAACTTGGGCATCTGATGGGATTGCCTGGTCATCTGCAGCCGGTAAAATGCCTTCACACAGCAGTGCCCACGCAGAAATTCCTTCTTGGTTTCTTTGCTGCCAAGCCTCTGGAGACATGTAGTCACCCAGTTGTGATGACAGTGCTTGTAGACCCAACCTAGCGTCGCTCAATAAGCTTTGGGCGCGGTATTTCACCACGTCTATAGGCTGCACATTAAGTTGAATTACTTGCCCTTTGAACAAGGTGTTAGAGCCTGAAATAAAGTCTTGTAACCGCGTACCCACGGCTAGCACTACATCTGCGTTAGCCGCCAATTCATTGGCACTATCGACGCCAGTCACGCCCACAGCCCCAGCATTTAAGGGATCACTTGCAAGCATTGAAGACTTGCCTGCTTGGGTTTCAATGACTGGAATCTGATGGCGCTTAGCAAAGGCTTGTAACTCGTTTTCTGCCAGTGAGTAACGAACTCCACCACCGGCCACAATGACAGGCTGCTTAGCCGCTAATAAAGTGCTTACGGCTTGATTTAATTCATGCTGATCTGGGCCTTGACGACGCAGGCGCCATACACGTTTTTCAAACATGTGTTTTGGGTAATCAAAGGCTAAGGATTGGACATCCTGGCAAATACTTATGGTGGCTGGGCCACATAAAGCCGCATCCGTGAGTGCTACCATGGCTCTAGGCAAAGCTTGAATTAACTGCTCTGGTCGAGTAATACGGTGGAAATAACGACTTACAGGACGCAGTGCATCGTTCACAGTGCTACTACCGTCAGCAAAATTCTCAGATTGTTGTAATACTGGGTCTGGCTGACCTGAGGCAAATACATCTCCAGGCACCAACAACACTGGTAAGCGGTTAACGTAGGCTACGCCAGCTGCAGTAACTAAGTTAGTAGCTCCTGGGCCAATAGAGGTGGTGGCTACCATGACTTGTTGACGCTGACGGGCCTTAGCAAAGGCGATGGCCGCCAAAGCCATCGACTGTTCGTTGTGGCCTCGGTAAGTGGGTAACTGGTCTCGCACTTGATACAGTGCTTCACCAATACCCGCCACGTTGCCATGGCCAAATATAGCCCATACGCCTGCAAAAAAAGGCACTTCCTCGCCATCATCTAGCTCAACATGTTGATTGATCAAGAAACGAGTCAAAGCTTGGGCAGTGGTTAATCGAATAGTTTGCATGGTTGTTGACATAGCAGGTTACTCTTGTTTGTTACTTTTGCACTTGGGCATTATCCCAAGCGGCAATAATTAATTGATATTTTTTCGCCATTAACGCTACAGCTTGAGCGTCGTTGAGGTGGCCTTTTAACCAGCCCTGAGCGGCTTCAGAAAATAGTGTCCGACCAACGGCAAACCCTTTTACCCAAGGCTGTTTAGCCGCTGCATAAAATGCCTCACTAATGCTTTCAATCGTGCCATTTAAACCCAAAACAATGACACCTTGGCAATAAATGTCATTTTTATCGATCACCTCACCCACTGACAGCCAATAAGCGTCATTTAATGCTGGCTCTAACTTCCACCAATCGGGTCTTACACCCAGGTCATAAAAGTGCTGCATAATAGACGAAACTTGATCAAAGGCAGGGCTATTGCCCTCTCTGGCTGTAATGATTTCCAGCAGCCACTGATGACCCGTAAAGCGGCACGCACGGTCTAACTTAAGTATTAACTGTTCGTGGTGTTGGCGAGTGCCCGAATCATCATCTAATCGATAGGGGCATAATACTTTAACCGTTTGGTTAAGCGGCCAATCAGACAAATGCTGCACTATTTCACCTTCAGCCTCTAGCTGCAAAGGAAATTCTCCAGAGGCTTCTATTGGCCTGCCAATCCATGCATTCGTACTGGTTATTTGATGCAATGCTGCTCGGCCTGTTCGGTCATCCAATAACATGCCAAAACCAGCGTCTTGCCCAGCTTCTTGCTGTGCTGCTTGAACTGCAAGCTGTTTAAATTTGGCAATATCAGTGGGTGATTTACCGGCAGATTCGGCCCATTGGTTAAACTGATACCGGTGATCTATAGCGAACGCCACTAAACGATTGTGTTTTTTATGTCGATTAGTTGTGCGATGGATATGGTTAAGCACGGGGTCAAAGCGCAACGCTTTATGCTCACTCCCATGGGCTAGAAAATATTCTAACTCCTGCCATGAAGGCACAGCTGGCGCACAACCATGACGCGATACTGCAAAGGCACCACACGCATTAGCATAGGCACAGCTGGTAGGCCAATCTTCACCACCTAACCAACCCCGCAGTAAACCTGACATAAACGCATCACCGGCTCCCAGCACATTAAATACTTCTACTGTAAAACCGGGCCCTTCAGCGCCCGATTGCCAGCCATTGATGTCACCCTCAAAAACGCGGCACCCTAGTGCCCCTCGCTTACATACTAAAGTTGCTTTAGACATTGTGCGCACAACAGCCAAGGCGTCAAGGCTATCCTCACAGCCAGAAGCAATATGAAACTCTTCTTCAGTACCCACAATAAGGTCCATATCAGGCAGGAATGCTTGCACATGCTGACTAACAGTTTCATTGGCTATAAATCGGCTTTCTCCATCACCATGGCCTGCTAAGCCCCACAAATTGGGTCTATAATCAATATCTAATACTACCTTTGTGCCATGTTTTTTTGCCAAATCGATGGCTTTTCGGCTCGCCGCTGCAACTTTAGGTGTGCTTAGATGCGTGCCCGATAGGAGCAAAGCACGGCTTGAAGCGATCAAATCTTCATCGATATCATCTTCGCATAAAGCCATATCGGCGCAGTTTTCACGATAAAAAATAAGGGGAAACTGTTCTTCGTCTTGGATACCTAGAACAACCAAGGCCGATAAACGTTCAGGATCAGTCTTCACCCCTTGCACGTCAACGCCCTCAGCTTGCATAGTTTCTCGAATAAAGCGCCCCATGTGCTCATCACCTACGCGGGTGATCATGCCAGACTTAAGCCCCAAACGAGCAGTGCCTATAGCAGTATTGGCCGGGCTGCCACCAACATACTTGGCAAAACCGCCCATATCCTCTAACCGTCCACCTACCTGCTGACCATAAAGATCAACACTAGAGCGTCCAAAGCACACCAGATCCAAACTCTTATGTTTCATATGTAAACCCAAAGGATATATATTCCAAATAGTGAGTAAAAGAGATTAATTATTTAACGTCTTTATCTAATTCAGCACGCACTCTTCCTGTCTCTACAGCCAAGCAAAGTGCCAAGCACATCGTTGCCGATAATCCCCGAAAACCACTCACTTCCTCTTCCAACACCTCTAAATGAAAATCATCAGCTCGGGCTATTGGGCTTAGGGTTGAGTCTGTTAACGCCACAACCTTGGTATTATTAAGTAAACAAATATCCACCAACTCACGGGTGTTGGCGGTATAGGGGCTAAAGCTAATAGCCAGCAGTACATCATCAGTTTTTAACATGCGGGCTTTGTCTGCCATGCTATGAGGCATGCCCGATAAAACCACCGATTGCACGCCAAGCTTTACTAAGGTGTAGTGTAAGTATGCCACGACAGGCTCTGCCCGACCTTGGCCAGCAATGTATACCATTCGGGCTTGAGCTAACTGTTTACTTGCTTTGAGTAACGCGCTTTCATCGACGTTCTGCTCCAAGCGAGAAATTGATGCTGCAGCTGCTTGGGTAAAGTGGGATAAAACAGTTTGCTCTCTGTCTGCAGAGCGCTGCATAGAGTTCAGGCGCTCTGAATAAGGCTGAGGCACATGCCGCATACTTTCCTGAAATACAATTTGCATGTCAGAAAACCCTTGATAACCGATAGACTTTGCAAACCGAACCATTGTAGATGGTGTTACACCTACTTGGTCGCTAATTGAGGCAATAGTATTTAAGGCAATAACATCGGGATTGTGCATGGCAAACACCGCTACACTCTGTAACCGTTTAGGCAGGTCTTGATAATGATCTTGTAACCAAGGTTTCAACTCGCTAAACACCCGGGGCGGCTTTACTTGAATAACTTTTGTCATAGATCAACCAACATTGTGAACTTCTATTTCATGTGGCCGATATGGCCACTTATTACTGGGTAAAAATCATAACTACCATGACTAGATTTCAAAACTAAAAAGCTAACTAATCACTGCTCAATAAAGGTTAACAGGACAAGGAAACGCCACTAAAGCAGAACCTATAACCAAAGACTAATGCACGGATAGCCTGAGTATACGTAAATCAATTTATTTATGGAATATTTATTTCAAAAATAAAAATGTTGAAATTTATTTTTGAAAATGGTACAAATTAATGCGTCTCAAGTATGTTTGTGTAGGTTCTCTTTTAACAACCTGCACTGTGTATTTGTTAGCACAGGATTTAACCTAGGGCAGCTGCCTTGAGTTATTGAAGTAGTAATATTGAGCAACCGCGGAATACTCCGCACAACAAACACTAAAAATTAGCCTGGCTAAATTTTTAGGAGGAAAATAATGAAAAAAATTAATTTGTTTGCAGCCACAGCTCTATCTGTGGTTATGGCTACCAGCGCAAATGCTGCAACCATTGGATATTTAAGCTCGAACTTTGACGACAACTTTTTAACTTTGATGCGTGAAGCTGCTAAAGCTCACACTGAGGAAAGGGGTCACACTTTCCAAATAGAAGATGCCCGTGAAGATGTTGGTACCCAACTTAGCCAAGTACAGAACTTTATCGCTTCTGGCGTTGATGCTCTAGTAGTAACAGCAGTAAGTGCTGCGGCAACCCCTCAAATGACTAAGATGGCTAATTCAGCCGGCATTCCCATCGTTTATGTTAACCGGATGCCATCTGACTCAGCTAGCTTAGGCGGCACAAGTACGTTTGTTGGCTCTAATGAAACTTGGTCTGGCACCTTAGCAGCCTTTGAATTATGTAACCAAGCTGGCGGTGCCGGTACTGCGGTAATGCTGCAAGGTATTTTGTCTAACGAAGCTGCTGTAACGCGCTCTAAAGACTTTGAAGAAGTGCTAGCATTGTCTATGTGTAATGGTATTACACTAGAAGCTGTAGAAGTTGGCAGCTGGCAGCGCTCTAAAGGCAATGACATCGTATCTAACTGGTTAAGTTCTGGTATGAAGATCGATATTGTATTTGCTAACAATGACGAAATGGGCCTAGGCGCAGTTCAAGCCTTCAAAAATGCCGGCATTAGCATGGATGACGTGCTTATTGGTAGTGTAGACGCAACTGCTGACGCACTAGCGTCTATGGCAGCAGGTGAATTGGATGTGACGGTATTCCAGAATGCTGCAGGTCAAGCAACTGGCGGTATCGACGCTGCAATCGCTGCGATCAACGGTGAATCTTTACCCAACGCAATTACCATTCCTTTTGAATTGGTAACTCCTGCTAACATGGCAGACTACATGGGCGCTAACTAAGTTATAACGCCTTAGTAATGAAAAAAAACCTCTGGATATACTCCGGAGGTTTTTAGTTATGCATTTAATTTTTAGCTTTCAGTGTATCTAGAGAACACTATGAACAACCAAGACGACATCATTCTGCGCACCGAAAACCTTACCAAACGTTATGGCGGCGTTCACGCATTAGAAGAAGCCAACTTCACTCTAAAAAAAGGTGAACACGTTGCTATTGTAGGAGACAACGGCGCCGGCAAGTCTACCTTTGTGCGCCAAATTACTGGAGTAGAACAGCCTACCTCAGGGGACATATTTTTCGAAGGCAAACGAGTAGAATTTAGCTCACCATTAGAAGCGCGAGAGGCAGGTATAGAGTCTGTATTTCAAGACTTAGCCTTATGTAATGATTTAGACGTGCCTTCAAACTTATTTTTAGGCCGTGAAGAGTTACTCTTCAAGTTTGGACCATTTAGCATACTTGATGAAAAGAAAATGATGCAAAAAGCCAAAGCTGTATTAGAAAGAACGGCTATTAAGATTCCAAATTTAAGCAACCACGTGGGCGACATGTCCGGTGGTCAGCGCCAGTGTGTGGCTATTAGCCGCTCTGCTAGCTTCGCATCCAAACTAATTATTATGGACGAACCTACTGCTGCACTTGGTGTGCAGGAAACTACCCAAGTAGAAAATATTATTCGCGGCTTAAAAGAGCAAGGGGTGCCGCTTATTTTAATCAGTCACAACTTACGCCAAGTATTTAACCTCGTTGACAAGATTTGGGTTTTTCGTCGTGGGCGAATCGTGGGCGAAGTCATTGCTGCCGAAACTGACGGCAATGAAATTGTTTCTATGATTACGGGCATGCAGGGCGGTGTTCACGAAAAAGCCAGCTACATATAAGAGATGACCATGTTTAAGCGAGAAAACCTCCCCGCCGAGGCCAGTATTTTTGCTGTATTTGTTGGCATCGCGGTATTATTTGAAGTACTAGGTTGGGCATTTGTAGGAAAAAGTTTTTTAGGTAATGTTCAACGCCTAGAAATCATTATTTTGCAGGTTTCTATCTTTGGTATAATAGCGGTTGGTGTAACACAGGTGATCATTACCTCAGGTATAGACCTGTCAGGTGGTGCTGTACTTGCTTTGTCAGCTATGGTGGCAGCAAGCTTTGCCCAATCAGTCGATGCTTTCGCCCCTATCTTCCCACAATTTTTGGGCTTACCTATTATTATCCCTATTGCAGTTGGTTTGGCCGTAGGTGCAGCTTGCGGGTGGATTAATGGCGCCATTACTGCCTACACTGGCATCCCTCCATTTATTGCTACCTTAGGCATGCTAGTGACCGCACGCGCTGTCGCCGTGATCTACACTAAAGGTCAACCAGTCTATTCTTTGTCAGACTCTTTCACTGCAATTGGTTCTGGGGCTTGGCCTGTATTGGTGTTTTTTGTTGTGGCTGTGATATTCCACCTTATTTTGAAGCATACCGTATATGGTAAACACACCTATGCTATCGGTTCTAACGAAAAAGCAGCCAGAGTGGCAGGCATTAATGTGCGACGCCACAAAATTATGGTGTATACCATTGCTGGGGCTTTATCTGGTTTAGCAGGCGTGGTCATGTGTTCACGTGCCACCATTGCCCAGTCGGGCATGGGAACCATGTATGAGTTAGATGCGATCTCTGCCGTGGTGATTGGAGGCACCTCTTTGTTTGGTGGCCGCGGGCGAATTTCTGGTACCGTTATTGGGGTTTGTATTTTGGGGGTGATCACCTCTGGATTCACCTTTTTGCGCATCGATTTCTATTACCAAGAAATTGTTAAAGGCATGATTATCGTTGGCGCGGTAATGCTTGATCAACGCCGTCAAGCCAAACAACGCTCCCGCGCATAACAAGGACATTAACATGACATCATCTACAGGCGGTTACAAGACTGAAAAAAGCTGGAAAGACTGGCTCCCTAAAGACATCAGTATTTTAACAGTGTTACTTGGTACAGCCCTTATTTTTGAAATTCTTGGTTGGTTTATTGCTGGCCAGAGTTTTATTTTTAACACCCAGCGCCTTACCATTATCATTTTGCAAATGTCTATTATTGGTATTATTGCCATCGGTGTGACACAAATAATAATTATGGCAGGCATTGACCTATCTAGCGGCTCGATGCTGGCCTTTACTGGTATGGTAGCCGCAAGTTTGGCCCAAACATCTGACTACACCCGCGCGGTCTACCCGGCCCTAACCGACATGCCCGTTTTGGTACCTATATTTGCTGGTATTTTAATGGGCTTTGTTTTGGGCGGAGTCAATGGTGGTTTAATTGCGTATTCGGGCATCCCTCCGTTTATCGCTACCCTTGGAATGTTAGTCGCCGCTCGTGGTTTGGCACGCTGGTACACCAGTGGCTCTCAGGTGAGTTTCTTTATCGACGACTACGCTATTTTGGGCAGTGGCATTGTTCCAGTAATCATATTCTTAACCACAGCAATGGCATTTCATTTATTGTTGCGCTACACCCGTTATGGCCGCTACACCTACGCTATTGGTTCTAACGAACAAGCAGCACGAGTGGCTGGCATCAACATTAGAGCCCATAAGCTGTTGGTCTATACCTTAGCTGGAGGCCTATACGGTTTAGCAGCAGTCGTGGAAACATCACGCACTCTTACAGCACAATCAGGCGCTGGCATGTTGTACGAACTAGATGCCATTGCTGCTGTAGTAATAGGTGGTACTTCCCTCATGGGCGGCAAAGGACGCATTACTGGCACAATTATTGGTGTGTGTATTTTGGGTGTTATCACTTCTGGCTTTACCTTTTTGGGTATTGGCTCCTTCTACACTAATATCGTTAAAGGTATCATTATTGTTGCTGCAGTCGTTGCGGATCAGTACCGCAATAACAACAACGGCAACCGTTAATTCTTTTTATATTGATTACATAGCCCAACAGGCTTTTAGAGACACAGACATGAAAGAAATAGGTATAGGTGTTATTGGCACCGCTTTTATGGGCAAGGCCCACTCCATTGCATATGCGTCAGCCGGAACTGCTTTTGGCGGTAATTTACGCCCACGTTTAGAAATGGTATGTGATCAAGACCCTCAAGTGGCTGAAGATAAGAGAGCAGAAATGGGCTTTGCCCGCTGCACGACCAACTACATGGATGTGGTTAATGACCCCAAGGTTGACTTGATTTCTATTTGTGTACCTAATTCTGTGCACAAAGAAATTGCTATTGCCGCACTTGCAGCAGGCAAACATGTTTGGTGTGAAAAACCGATGTCCACCAACTTGGCTGATTCCCAAGCTATGGTAGACGCTGCTGAAGCCAGCGATCAAAAAACCATTGTTGGTTATAACTATACCCAAAATCCTTTAGTACATGCCGCTCGTGACATGATTAACGAAGGTGTTATTGGCGAAGTCACAGGCTTTTTTGGGGTTTACGATGTAGACAACGAAGCTGATCCAGATCGACCTTACAGCTGGCGCATGAACCGAGAATTATCAGGTACTGGCGCCAATGCTGATGTCATGTGCCACTTAGTGAGTGTGGCCCATTTTATGACCGGCAGCGATATTAGCAGTGTAGTCGGTGAATATGACATTGTTTATGCCGACCGCCACGATCCAAAGACCAATACTCGTAAAACTGTGGACAATGACGATGTTTGTATGGCCATTGCTCGTTTTGACAGTGGCATCAAAGGTACCCTACGCGTAAGTCGTGTGGCTTGGGGCCGTAAGTGTGGTTTAAGCTGGGAAGTGCATGGTTCTCAAGGCATGATTCGTTTCGATCAAGAACGTCTTAACGAACTGCAACTGTATACCCGTTCTGACGATCCTCGACAGCAAGGTTTCCGTACTATTTTATCCGGCCCTTATCACAAGCCCTATGATGCGTTTTTACCTAACGCGGGCCACACTCTTGGTTATATAGATGTTAAAGCGTGTGAGCTAAACCAGCTGCTTACCACCATTGACCAAGGTGGCCAAACTTGGCCCTGTTTTGCTGATGGTTTAAAAATAGAAAAGGTAATGGATGCTATTGATCGCTCAGCGATGAGTGGCCAGTGGATGGATGTGAAATAACATGACTGACCTGCCCCACACTAGCACTAATAGAACTTGGCATGCACTAGTGCTAGGCCGTGCAGGGCTAGACCTTTACCCCCAAATAGATGGTGGCAAAACCCGCGATGCCTTAGGCTTTAGTGCGGACATGGGGGGATCTGGAGGTAATATTGCTGCAGCTATGGGGTGCGCTGGTGCAAAGGTGGCTTTATTATCAGCCGTTTCAGACGATGCCGTTGGCTATTTTGTACGTCAACGACTGGCGCAATATAATGTTAGTGATACCTTTTTACAAACCAGCCAAGGCCATAGCCGAACAAGCCTTGCCATTGCAGAAGTAAGACCATCAGACTGCGACGTGGTGATTTACCGCAATGACGCAGCCGATTTGCAGCTGCACTTAACAGACGCTATTCACACAGCAGTCGCTAACAGTAACAACCTAATTGTCACTGGCACTGCACTTATCTCTGAACCATCGCGCTCAACGAGCCTGGCGCTAATGCAACATGCGAAAAGCAACGGTTGCACCGTGTGGTTAGACTTAGATTACCGCCCATGGAATTGGCCTGACCTGCAAGCCACCCGAAGCATTTATAGCCTTGCAGCACAGCATGCCAATGTAGTGATTGGCAATGAAGAAGAATTTGCAGTGCTCACAGACCAGTTAGAGGACTACATAAAGCAAGCCAATTTACCCAAAATAGCACTACCCATGGGACAAACCGTTTTACTCAAACGCGGTGGCTATGGTGCTAGCTTATTTAACCAAGGACAGCGCCTAGATACCGGCGTTTACCCAGTAACACCACTAAAACCTTATGGTGCTGGGGATGCGTTTTTGGGTAACCTAATACACCACTACAGTTGCCATGAGGATTGGCCGGCTGCCATTGCTTATGGCAGTGCCGCTGCTGCTATCGTCGTTTCGCAACGAGGTTGTGCCAGCGCAATGCCAGGCCCTGAAGAAATTAATTTAATGCAACAGTCTATCACCATGACACCCACTGCCAAATGGTGTTAGCAACAAGTTTACTAGGAGTTATATATGCATATCCCACCTCATGATAACCAAAATAAAGCCATTGTTGGCCGCAATGATGAGAAGACACCGTTATGTTATTTCAACATTGTTAAGCTGGTTAAAGGTGAATCCTTTACCTCAAAAGTTGAGGGTTATGAAACTTGTTTAGTCCCTGCCACTGGCAGTATTGACGTTAATGTAGCTGGGCAGCACTTTGATGCTGTCGGTAAACGTATGCACATTTGGCAAGGGGAGCCAGAGGGAGTCTATGTTCCTGTTGGCTGTGAAGTGACCTTTACTTGCGTCAGTGATGCAGCTGAAATCTTCGTCTCAGGAGCCAAGCATGACGAAGTATACCAGCCGTTTGTGGTCCGTGAAGCCGACATCGACCCAGTTCAATACGGTTCTGATGACACCAAGACACACCGCAAGATCAAACACATACTAGGTAAAGCTCAGGCTGGTAAGGTGGGACGTTTGTTAGTAAGCGAATTATTTACCGTAGGCGCTGGTGGCTGGTCTGGGTTCCCGCCCCACAAACACGATACTGATACGTTACCTACTGAATCGCGTCATGACGAAGTGTATAACTTCCGTTTTAATCCAGAGCATGGTTTTGGCGCCCAGTTTATTACGCAGGAAGGCGAAGACATGGGCGACGTTTACCATATTCGTAACAGTTCTACCATTCAAATAGAGAAAGGTTATCACCCTTGTGTAGCAGGCCCAGGCTACGAGATGTATTACTTCACTATTTTGGGCGGCTTGTCACAACGGCCATTACATCAAAATTTTCACCCTGAACATGTCTACCAGCTGGATACTATCCCCGGTATGAAAGACATGATAAATAAGTTTAAGTAGGCCACTATGTTAGTTAATTTATCAGACTTAATGCAGCCTGCTATGAAACATGGTTATGCTGTGCCTTGCTTTAATGTATTTGGCTACGAAGATGCCTTAGCTGTAGTAACCGCCGCAGAAGCTCGTAATGCCAGCGTCATTTTAGCCGTTAACTTAGACATGACGATGTTTATGCCATTGGATCATATTATAGGGATGCTCAAGCCCCTTGCACTAAGTGCAAAAGTGCCAGTATGCCTTCACTTAGACCATAATTATGATATTCCTACGGTACTTAGAGCAATAGATGCCGGTTTCACTTCGGTGATGTACGACGGTTCACAGCTACCCATTGAGCAAAATATTGCGGGAGTGCGGCAAGTGGTGGCCCATGCTAAAAATGTGGGTGTGTCAGTAGAGGCGGAAGTTGGCTCTGTTCCCTATGCCAGTGGCAGGGATCATATTAAGTCTGAACTAACAGACATTAATGAAGCCATGATGATGTTACAACAGGCCAAGCCTGATGTATTAGCCGTATCTGTGGGTAATGTACATCGCTTAGAAAACACCTTTGTGGATATTGATTTTATCCGTTTTGAAGAGCTACAAGCGGCTTTAGATGTGCCCTTAGTCATCCACGGTACCAGTGGTGTAAAAACCCATGATATACAAAAGCTAGCCAAGGGAAATGTGTGCAAATTTAACATAGGCACTTGCTTGCGACAGCGTTTTGGCAACTCGTTACGCCACACCCTTGCAACCGACCCTAATTTATTTGACCGGCTTACTATAATGAAGAACATTATTCCTGAGGTGAGCCAAGAAGCCGATAATATGATTGATCTTCTTGGCCAATAGCTAAGCTGGTCAACTAGCCTAATTCAGCCCACACGAGATACCTTCATGGCACAATTAACTGGCCTAAACAACAAAGTTGCCGTCATCACAGGTGGCAGTCAGGGCTTAGGCGCAGCCACTGCCCGCCTCTTTGCAGAACGGGGTGCCAAAGGCCTTATATTGTGTGGCCGGCAAACAGACAAAGGTCTTTTGGTAGCTGAAAAAATTCAACAGCAATACCCTTCCTGCAAAGTTCACTTTGTCACTGCAGATTTAGCCGATGTAGACTCACCCAAACGCATTATTGCTGCCGCACAAGAGTGTTTTGGACAATTGGACATTCTCATCAACGTAGCAGGACTGTCTGCCCGTGGCACACTATTAGACACCACACCTGAGTTATACGACCGCATTATGAACATTAATGTAAGAGCCCCTTTTTTTCTTATGCAAGAAGCGGCTAAATTAATGCGCAGTAACAAAAGCGACGGCACTATTGTCAGCATAGGATCCGTAGCGGCCTATGCTGGTATGCCTATGCTCACCGCTTATTGCACATCCAAAGGTGGACTAAACACCCTCACTCGCAACGCAGCCCACGCACTAATGCGTGACCGTATAAGAGTTAACTGTTTAAATATTGGCTGGATGGCAAGTGATGAAGAAGATGTTATTCAGCGTAAATATCATGGCGCAGAAGATGGCTGGCAAGAAAAAGTAGGTGCTGGCATGCCTTTTGGCCGGTTAGTCGATCCTGACGAAGTGGCTAGAGCTTTAGCCTTTTTAGCCAGCGATGAATCTGGGTTAATGACAGGATCAGTGGTTAATTTTGATCAGTCAGTATGGGCTGCTAGCGATGCTATGGTAGTGCCTGAGCACCGGCTGCCAGATTAAACCTGAGCTAATAACCAATTTTTGAACGCCCTTACATCTGGACGTTGCAGGTGTGTTTTAGGGCACACCACATAATACGCATAATCAGTAATTAGAACCTGATCAAACACCTTCACCAATCGACCTGACGCTAAATGGTCTTCCACAAATGGCGTAGAACCTAACGCCACACCCTGGCCATCTATTGCTGCTTGTATGAGTACATTGGTGTCATCTATGGTGGTGCCACGCCTGTTAGAGATGCCTTTTACTCCGGCTTGCCTTAACCATTCATTCCAGGCATACGGACCAGCATCATGCAGCAAGGTGACATCAAGTAACTGCTCAGGTTTAAATAACGGTGGTTTATTAGCAAGCCATGTGGGGCTTGCTACAGGAAAAAAATCTAAGCGGATGATGGGGGTGCTCTCAACCCCCTTCCAGTCACCTCGACCATAAGTAACCGCAAGGTCAATGTCTTCACGTTCAAAATCAACGGCATTGTGGGCATGAAACAAACACAAATCAATTTCTGGGTAAAGTTGCCAAAACTCTTTTAACCTTGGCGATAGCCACTTAGCTGCAAAGGAAGGTGCTAAGCGCACGTTAAGTACAGAACCCCCCTTCTCTTGTTTCAGACTTACAACAGCGTTAGCAATGTCGTCAAAAGCGTCAGCTAGCACCGGCATTAAAGCCTCACCTTGAGACGTCAACGATAAGTTTCGTGGCAAGCGTTTAAACAGACTATGGCCTAAGTAGTCCTCTAAGCCTTTCACTTGGTGACTAATAGCAGCTTGGGTGACAAATAGCTCATCTGCTGCCCGAGTAAAACTTAGGTGTCTTGCTGCTGCTTCGAAAGCACGCAAACTATTGAGAGGGGGCAGTTTTCTGGCCATGCGTTAACCTCTTTTATAAGTCTTATTAAGGATTAGTTATTCTAATCCACATCCATAGAATTAATCAATTGAACGCAGCGGTATTTAAGCTAAAAATGAGGCTGATTTCAACTAATAAAAATAACTTGGAAAGCTCCTATGTCACGTCGATCCGGTGGCCGTCAGGCCCGTTTAGCAGAGCGTTTAGCTCCCTTAACTGAAGAAGCAAAGCCAGTCCATCCAGGGGAAACTGGTGGTACATTTATGCCCCTGTCTAAAAGTGCTATGTCTGCTGTTGCAGATAATGCTTATCGCATCTTATCTGAAATAGGTTTTAGTCGGTCCACACCCCACTGTACAGACACCATGGTGGAAGCTGGGGCAATTATGGGAGAAGATGGCCGGTTGCGCATTCCACGCGCTTTAGTAGAGCATACCTTAAGTATCTGTCAACGAAATCTAACACTCCATGGTGTAGAGCCTAAGCATGATATAACGCTAAGCGGGCAGCGGGTACATTTTTCTACGGCTGGCGCTGCGGTGCATGTGTCAGACCCAGAAAATAACACCTACCGCAATTCTGCGACGCAAGATTTATATGATATGGCACGCATTGCTGATACCTGTGAGCATATTCACATGTTTCAGCGCATGTGTGTATTAAGAGACATAGACGATCCAAAAACCATGGATTTAAATACACTTTACTGCTCGATCATGGGTAATAGTAAGCATATAGGCACCAGTTTTACTGAAGCAGAGCATGTTAGTGCGGGACTTCAAATGTTACACCACTTTGCTGGTAGCGAAGAAGCCTGGCGAGCACGACCTTTTGTGAGCATGTCTAACTGCTTTGTGGTGCCCCCAATGACCTTTGCAGAAGAGTCTTTAGAATGTCTGCGTGTGGGGGTAGAAGGTGGCATGCCCATTCTATTACTTTCTGCCGGACAAGCTGGGGCAACCTCTCCCGCTTTGTTAGCAGGCGCAGTGTCTCAAGCTTGGGCTGAATGTTTAGGCGGTTTGGTTTACGTTAATGCAATTAAGCCAGGTGCCCCAGCCATTATAGGCACCTGGCCCTTTGTCTCTGATTTACGCACTGGGGCTATGAGCGGTGGTTCTCCAGAACAAGGTATATTATCTGCCGCATGTGCACAAATGGGTAACTATTTTGATTTACCTACAGGCACAGCATGTGGCATGACCGATGCAAAATTCCCAGATTTTCAAGCGGGTGCTGAAAGAGCCTATACTGCTGTGGCGGCTGCTATGGCCGGTGCCAACGTTGTCTACGAATCTGCAGGAATGTATGGCAGCCTTATGGGCGCTTGCCCAGAAAGCTTACTCATGGACAATGACGTATTAGGTGCTTGCATGCGCATGACTAAAGGCATTAAAGTGGACGAAGACAGCCTAAGTTTTGACGTAATCAATGAAGTTTGTATGGGAGGCAAGGGCCATTACCTAGGCTCAGATCAAACCCTATCAGTCATGCAAAGTGAGTATATTTATCCCGAGCTAGGCGACCGAACCAGCCCTAATGTATGGGCTGAACAAGGAAAACCGGTGTTATTAGAAAAGGCGATCGCTAAAAAGAAAGAACTATTAGCCAGCTATTTTCCAACCCACATTAGCGACGAGGCTGACTTAGCTATACGCGCGGAATTTGACATCCGCCTTACCCGTGAACAAATTGGCCGTTAACACTGGCTGTAAGAGAAATACATTATGTCCCTACAATCCCATGCCCGCGTAGTTATTATTGGTGGCGGTTCCCTTGGTGTTAACCTTATGTACCACCTTACAGAAGAAGGCTGGACCGATGTAGTAATGATTGAAAAGGGTGAGCTTACTAGTGGTTCAACTTGGCACGCCGCTGGCCTTTGCCCTAACTTTAATGGCAACCATACTTTATCTAAAATTCACGATTATACCATCGAGCTGTATGACAAAATTCTACCCGCCAAAACAGGCCTGCCTTCATCATTCCATAAGTGCGGCAGCCTTCGTGTAGGTTATAACGAAGTAGAAGAGCAGTGGTTCCGTAACGTCATGAGCCGTGCTCACAATATTGGGTGTGAAATGCGCTGGGTATCTAAAGAAGAAGCCAAAGCCATTAACCCTGTGATGAACTTTGACGGCGCACGCTGTATATTATATACGCCGAATGATGGCCATGTGGACCCAACGGCTGTGGTTATGCCTTTGTCCCAATTAGCCAGAGAAAATGGTGCTAAAATCAGCCGGTTTAACCGCGTCACAGACATCAATATACTGCCCCAAGGTGGTTACGAGGTCATTACTGAACAAGGCAATATCGTTGCTGAACATGTGGTTAATGCAGGGGGGTGTTTCGCCCCTGAAGTAGGCCGTATGGTGGGCGTAAATGTGCCTATTATCAACCTAGAACACCAATACCTGATCACCGAAGACCACCCAGAAATTGCAGCCTTAGTAAAAGAGCTGCCCGTTACCAGAGATTCCACTGCAGCCGCTTATATTCGTCAAGAGGGTAATGGTTTATTGGTAGGCCCATACGAAACCCGCGGTTCAAAGCCTTGGGCTATTAATGGCATGGATTGGGACTTTGATCGCGAATTATTTGCTGGCGACTTAGTACGCCTAATGCCTTGGCTTGAACGGTGTATGGAACTGGTGCCTATTTTCCAAGAAGTGGGTGTTAAAACCATTATAAATGGCCCTATTACCCACACCCCAGATGACAACTTTTTAGTTGGCCCTGTGGCTGGCTTAACTAACTTTTGGAACATGACTGGCGCCTCCATTGGTATTGCTCAAGGTGGCATTGGTAAATACATGGCACAGTGGATGGTTCATGGTCAGACAGAAC
>DCAT01000186.1:0-5072 GCA_002312935.1 Oceanospirillaceae bacterium UBA1126
CAGAACTTTTACAGTGCCATCAGGAAGTTTAAGTAACTGTAAAATGCGCGCAGAA
Source organism: Oceanospirillaceae bacterium UBA1126 (assembly GCA_002312935.1). Classification (GTDB taxonomy): domain Bacteria; phylum Pseudomonadota; class Gammaproteobacteria; order Pseudomonadales; family Balneatricaceae; genus Njordibacter. Next base: position 56 of record DCAT01000186.1, read on the forward strand.
GTTCCCACCTCAAACAAATCTGCAATTTGAGGATCATCTACAGTAGCGCTTTTCTGGGCAACAACAACAATCGCCTTGTCTGCAGCCATGGCCTGCTCTAACGCATCTATGGAGTTCTGGCGGCCTACAAAAAGAGGAATCACCATATGTGGGTAAACCACAACGTCGCGCAATGGGATAAGGGGAAGAGTCTGAGTCATAAAAGATCCTGTAGGCTAGTGTCGCGGTGGCTTGCGAATTTTCGGTATGCTGTATTAAATGCGGACAAGGGGTAGAAATACAAGTGTTTAACTAAAATGAGCGCAAAAAAAACCACCCTTAGGTGGCTTTACTGGCTTACATCAGTTTATGTTACTCATCTGATGCAGCTTGTTGGAGCTCACTACTGTCCAAAACCATTAATGGTTCGCATTCTCCAGTAATACTTTGCTCATTCACAACAACCTTAACCACGTTGCTTTGGTCAGGAAGCTGATACATTGTCGGCAGGAGCACAGACTCGAGGATAGACCTCAAACCACGCGCACCAGTCTTACGCTCCATCGCCTTTTGCGCCACTGCCTTTAATGCTTCGTCACGGAATTCAATTTCTACATCTTCCATTTCAAAGAGCTTATGGTACTGCTTTGTTAAGGAATTCTTAGGTTGAGTCAATATTTGAACTAAAGTTTCTTGATCCAGCTCTTCTAAGGTAGCAATCATGGGTAGACGACCGACAAATTCTGGAATTAATCCAAACTTCACTAGATCTTCAGCTTCAACTGAATGCAATAACTTGCCGACGTCTTTACTATCATCTTTACTCTTAACCGTGGCCGAAAATCCAATACTACTTTTTTCTGTACGGTCACGAATTACTTGGTCTAGCCCAGCAAAAGCACCACCACACACAAACAGGATATTACTAGTATCAACCTGCAAAAACTCTTGCTGAGGATGTTTACGACCACCCTGGGGTGGCACAGAAGCAACTGTCCCTTCAATAAGCTTTAATAAGGCCTGTTGCACACCTTCGCCAGACACATCTCGGGTAATTGAAGGGTTATCAGATTTGCGAGAGATCTTATCTATTTCATCAATGTAAACGATGCCACGTTGGGCCTTCTCAACATCATAGTCACATTTCTGCAGTAATTTTTGAATGATATTCTCTACATCTTCACCCACATAACCCGCTTCAGTTAGCGTAGTGGCGTCTGCTATGGTGAACGGAACATTCAATAAACGTGCTAGGGTTTCTGCCAATAGTGTCTTACCACTGCCAGTTGGCCCTATCAGTAAAATGTTACTTTTACCCAACTCAACGTCATCTTTGCCGCCAACATAGTTTAAACGCTTATAATGATTGTAAACCGCCACCGACAAAACCATCTTTGCTCGGGGCTGCCCAATAACATATTCCTCTAAAGCTGCACAAATCTCTTTTGGAGTTGGTAAGTGGTCTTCAGCTTCTGGCTGGTCTTGGTCTAGAATTTCTTCGCGAATGATATCGTTACACAGGTCAACGCATTCATCGCATATAAACACCGACGGCCCAGCAATTAATTTGCGCACATCGTTTTGGCTTTTACCACAAAAGGAACAGTACAGTATCTTACCGCCGCCTTCTCCAGATCCGTCTTTGTCTATGCTCATATAATTACCAATATTGGTAGCCTGCTTTAATCGCTAGGCTAATGTTAAATCTTTGCTATCACTATTGCCGATGAACTATAAGCTTAATTGGCTTTTAGTAAAGTCACCGGTTGCTTGGCTTTATACTGGACGCTTGTCTAATACCGTGTCAATAAGACCGTAGTCTACTGCTTGGGCGCCTTCCATAAAGTTATCCCGGTCAGTGTCTGCTGCAATGGTCTCAAGCTTCTGGCCAGTATGCGTCGCCATTATTCGGTTTAACTTGTCACGGATGTTTAAAATTTCTTTTGTATGAATTTCAATATCTGTAGCTTGGCCTTGATAGCCACCCAAAGGCTGATGAATCATCATTCTTGAGTTAGGTAAGCAATAACGCTTACCTTCTGCACCACCAGTTAATAGTAAGGCGCCCATACTGGCCGCCTGCCCAATACACATTGTACTTACATCAGGTTTAATAAACTGCATGGTGTCATAAATAGACATTCCCGCAGTTACAGACCCACCTGGTGAATTAATGTATAGGTGGATGTCTTTGTCTGGATTCTCCGCTTCCAAAAATAATAGCTGAGCTACCACCAAATTAGCCATGTGATCTTCTACTTGGCCTACTAGGAAAATAACGCGCTCTTTAAGAAGGCGTGAATAAATGTCATAAGAACGCTCACCACGGGACGTTTGCTCGACGACCATAGGCACTAACGCACTTAACTCTTGATTCAATTTGGGGCTTAGCCCCATTTCTGGAGGAAAAGAGAAACTCATTGTTGTTACAACTCCAATACATAAAAAACATTACAATAGACTCTATGGTGACAAACCTAACAAATGCCAAGGTCTAAACAAATTAAAAGTCTACATTAATCAATTAACATGCAAAAAAAACGGCATGAATTACAACAAAGTAACTCATACCGCTGATCCGTTCAAGCCCGATCAAGTCCAGAACAGACAGATAGAAGGATTAAACTTCTTCGCTTGGCTTTTCTTCATCACCTGTTACGTCTTTGCTTTCTGGCTCAACGGCTGTTTTATAATCTACAGCAACTTCAGTAATGCTAGCAGCAGCTAGCAAATGTTCAACAACCTGGTCTTCCAGAACTACACCTTCTAACTGGCTACGTTGTTCTGCGTTGTTCATGTAGTGATCAATAAACTCCTGCGGATCTTGGTAGCCCTGAGCCATTTCCTCTACTAAGGCTTTAACCTTGTCTTCGTCAGCCTTAAACTCATTCTGCTGGATAATCTCAGCAGCTAGCAAGCCAATTTTAACGCGCTTGTCCGCCTGATCTTGGAACATTTCGTCAGGCAAAATACTCGGGTCTAGGTTTTCATTACCACCACCAAACTGTTGCAGTGCTTGTTGCTTCAAGCGGCCCAGTTCTTCAGTCACTAATGCTTTAGGCACATCAAATGCGTTCAATTCTAGGTAAGCATTCAATAAGCCATTTTTAAGCTTAGATTTAAGTGCTTGGTTCATCTCGCGGCTCATGTTAGAGCGAATTTCAGCACGGAAACCAGCTTCGCCTTCTTCCTTTGGATTAAAGCGTGCAAAGAACTCTTCGTTTAGCTCAGGCTTGGTTGCTTCGCTAACCGTATTTACTTTAATAGTGAAAACGGCTTCTTTACCGGCAAGTTCAGCAGCGTTGTAATCTTCTGGAAAGGTTACCGTAATGTCTTTGTCTTTGCCTGCTTCCATTCCCAGAATGCCTTCTTCAAAGCCTGGAATCATACTGTTAGAACCAAGCACAAGATCATGGCCTTGCGCTGCGCCACCGTCAAATGCTTCGCCGTCTAAGTAGCCTTCAAAATCAATATTGATCTGATCAGTGTCTGCAGCCGCACGCAGAACTTCAGTCCACTGTGTTTGCTGGCTTAGTAACATTTCGATCATTGTGTCTACGTCGGCATCTTCAATGCTGGATGTCATACGGTCTACACTGACTCCAGAAGCATCTACCAAAGCTATTTCTGGGTAGATCTCTACCACAGCGATGTAGGAAAACTCACCTTCACCAGCGTCTTCTTTTGGCTCGATATTAGGCATGCCTGCAGGCTTAAGGTTTTCCTGCTGAAGTGCTTCAAAGTAGCTAGACTGGATCACATCACCCAATACGTCTTGACGGATGCTGGCACCATAACGCTTCTTTACCACTTTTGCAGGTACTTTACCCGGACGGAAACCGTCAATTCGGATGGTTTTAGCGGTTTCGTTAACCTTTTTATCTACTGCGCTATCAACTTGCTCAGCAGGTACTGTCACGGTTAAACGTCGTTCGATGCTTGTAGTCGCTTCAACTGAAACTTGCATTTAAATGCCTCATTAATTATCAAATGAACGCGCCCTTGCTCAGGCACGCTCTACTATAGTCTTGCCTATTGGCCACCTAAATAGGTGATTACCAAAAAATATGGAATTATAGGCGAAATTAAAAGACCGAAGTGTCCGTATTTAACGCCTAATAGTCAAGCCATTAGCATAAAAGGACGCTTATTTTTGCCAAAAAAAACGCCTCTTTGCAAGAGACGCTTTAAATTTGGCCCTATAAAAGCCATAAACAAACTAAATACAGTTAGCCCAATAATTTAAGCATCAGCATTAGCCACTGCTATTTCTGGCAATAAATAGGCATAACCTAGCGCCTTAGCAACATGTTCATTAGTTACTTGGCCAGCATGTACGTTTAAGCCAGCTAAAAAGTGCACATCTTGCTTTAAGGCTTGCTTCCAACCTAGGTTAGCTAACTTAAGAATATACGGCAAGGTAGCGTTATTAAGGGCGTAGGTAGACGTCATAGCAACGCCACCAGGCATGTTAGCCACACAATAGTGAACTACCTCGTCTACAACATAGGTAGGATCTTCATGGGTTGTGGCCTTAGATGTTGCAAAACAACCTCCCTGATCAATGGCCACATCTACCAACACTGAGCCTGGCTTCATGGCTTTTACCATAGCTTCGGTGACCAGCTTAGGCGCCGCTGCGCCTGGGATCAATACGCCACCGATCACAAGGTCAGCATCTAAGACATATTCTTCCAGGCTATCTTGGGTGGAGTAAACTGTTTTAACTGCACCATTAAACTCTTTATCTAATCGAGCCAAGGCTTGGGTAGATCGGTCTAGAACAGTCACTTGAGCTCGCGCGCCTAAGGCCATTTGCGCTGCATTTGATCCGACTACACCGCCGCCAATAATAACCACTTTAGCTGGGGCTACACCTGGCACACCACCCAAAAGCATGCCTCTACCACCTTGAGCTTTTTCCAGCACATGAGCGCCCGCCTGAATTGACATGCGTCCAGCCACTTCTGACATTGGCGCTAATAGTGGCAAACCACCGAGGGCTGAGGTAATAGTTTCGTAGGCAATGCACGTTGCA
>DCAT01000186.1:5413-5587 GCA_002312935.1 Oceanospirillaceae bacterium UBA1126
GCAGTTTGTTGGGCATCTGGAGCTAAATGTAAATAGGTAAAAAGTAGCTGATTGACCCGCAACATAGCAATCTCAGATGCTTGAGGCTCCTTTACTTTGACAATCATCTGCGACCGAGCAAAAACTTCTGAAGCAGTCCCAACAATTTCGCCACCGGCAGCAACATAATCACTA
>DCAT01000186.1:5951-6194 GCA_002312935.1 Oceanospirillaceae bacterium UBA1126
GTTTCAACAATAACACTATGGCCTGCATGAATGAGCTCTCGCACACTAGCGGGTGTCATGCCTACGCGATACTCGTGATTCTTAATTTCCTTAGGTACACCAATTAACATTACACAGCCCTTTTAATCTAACAATAATTCCGTTACATTTGAATAATGTATCGATCGAATATAATTCTATTTTAATGCTGTTTTTAATGCATTATCTTGCTATATTTAGTCAAAAGCAGACAGTTTAATCAAT
>DCAT01000105.1:0-2284 GCA_002312935.1 Oceanospirillaceae bacterium UBA1126
AACCCCTGAGCAGCATAAAAGAGCCCCTGAAGATGACTAGATTGGCTGATAAGTTAGTTCAAAGCCTTGGTCAGGTGACGCTTTCGCAAGCGCAACCGCACGGAGAATTGACGCGCGTACTTGGGTTAACGTTAGAGGCCACCGGGATCAATGCGCCGGTGGGGTCCTATTGCGATATTATCAGCCCTGACGGTGCCGTACTTATGGCAGAAGTGGTTGGTTTTGGTGACGGAAAGCTGTTGTTAATGCCTTTTGGACGGGTGCAGGGTATTGCCGCAGGGTTTAAAGTAAAACCTCAATTAAAGTCTCAAAATACCGCCATGAGCAAGTCTATGCTTGGTCGAGTATTAGATGGCATGGGTCAGCCATTAGATGGTGGCCCAGCCATTATGGCTGAAGAATACCGCAGTATTCTGGGGCAATCTATTAACCCGTTGAAGCGCCGGCCTATTGACCAAGCTTTAGATGTTGGTGTGCGAAGTATTAATGCTCTTCTGACGGTGGGCTGCGGTCAAAGATTAGGTTTAATGGCAGGTTCGGGTGTGGGTAAAAGTGTGCTTATGGGTATGATGACACGCTTTACTCAAGCTGAAGTTATTATCATCGGCCTAATAGGGGAGCGTGGTCGAGAAGTTCAAGAGTTCGTGCTTGATTCCTTGGGAGAAAAGGGACTGGCACGCTCTGTGGTTATCGCAGCTCCTGGTGATACGTCACCAGTAACGCGGTTACACGCAGCGAGGCTAGCCACCACCATTGCCGAATTTTTTAGAGATCAAGGTAAGTCTGTTTTGTTGTTGATGGATTCTATTTCCCGTGTCGCTCAAGCACAGCGTGAAATTGGTTTGGCCATTGGCGAGCCGCCTACAAGTAAGGGTTATCCACCCTCAGTGTTTACTCTAATTCCAAATCTTATGGAACGGGCAGGTAATGGACACGAAAATAACCAAGGGTCTATTACGGCTTTTTATACAGTATTGGCAGAAGGGGATGACCAACTAGACCCTGTAGTAGATGCTGCTCGATCTGTATTAGACGGGCATATTGTTTTGAGCCGAGAGCTCGCAGGGTCGGGTCATTACCCCGCTATCGACATTAATCAGTCTATCAGTCGGTTGGCTCCAGCACTCCAAAGCCTAAGTCAAAAACATGAAGGCAAACAGATACGGCAGTGGTTGAGTAGCTACGCTGATAATAAAGATTTAATTACTGTGGGTGCTTACCAGGCTGGAAAGAATATTCTTTTAGACCAAGCGTTAGATAAAAAGCTAGATATGGATCGATTCTTGCAACAAGGGATGCATGACTCATGTGATATGGCCACAAGTTTGGATCATTTACAGCTCCTTGCACAGCCGCCACAGCATGAATTCCAAAAATCGGAAACCTTGCAGGCCTTGCCTTAACGACACGTTAATGCTGAGTCGACAACCAACAGTGGACTAGCATTATGACTATCAGCAAAATTGATCGATTTACCAGTTTGGGTAAAATACAACATCAACAATACCAACTAGCCCTCAAAAGAGAGCAACATGTTAGGCAAACTATTGACACTATTGATGCTTCAGTAGAAAAAATACGCCAATATCAGCAAGACTATAAACAAGACTTGATTAGCCTGCAGCAAGGCGCCAGTAGTACTGAAAAGTTGGTAAGAACCCGTCAGTTTTTACAGCAATTAATGCAGATGGAAGTGGATCAATTGTCACAGCGGCAAGGTTTACAGGACACGTTGCAGCAAGCTCAAGCCCAATCTTTACTAAAATTACAAAAGTCTCGTATGAGCGAAATGCTGAAAGAACACGCGCAAGTAGCAAAGGGTGCCGCAATAAAAGCGGCAGATGCCAAACAAATGGATGCTCTGGCTGCACAAATATATACTCGCCGTTAGCTTAGTCGTATTGGAGTGATTCTTGCATAGAGTTATGAAACGAAGAAAAAGAATAGCTGATAATGACTATTCTGACGATTAACTGACACCAGCTAGGCTGATTATTATGGTTCAAATAGATACGCTAAGTTTACTAAAAGCGGCCAATAAAGCTGGGTCAGGGACTAACACGGCACCTAAGCCCTCCACTACTCTAGGTGCGTTTGATCAGATTTTGAGTAGCCAAGCAAATACTAGTCAAGTGACAGAATTAGGCGGCAATAGTCAGCCAAGTGGCAATAATTTGCCTACTGATGCCCTCTCTACGCTACAACAGGCGCAGTCTTCACAACAATTACTGGCCACACTTTCACTACAGCAGCATTCCCAAATAGATGACCTGAGCTTTATTAC
>DCAT01000105.1:2698-4474 GCA_002312935.1 Oceanospirillaceae bacterium UBA1126
CAACAGCTGCAAGGGTTAGCGGTTCAGTTGGGCATAGACCCAGCTGTTGCCAAGTTAGTTGTTCAAGGCACTGAACTTGGATCGATTACTGATGCAGATGTCCTTATGGTGCGTGGCCAGCAAATAGCCACACAGTCATTTTTACAGCAGCGCGAAGCACGTGCTGTTAGTCAGATAGCTGATAACAAAATGGAATTAGCGAATACCATTAATATTATGCTATCCAAGGCCAAAGCATTGGGCGCGTCAATGACTGAGTTAACGCCACCTTCAGCAGCTACTTCTAGCGCTGCCGCCTCGTTTGCAGGGATTACCCTTGCACCCCTATTGGTGCAAAAATTAGATCAGTTTACAGGGGGCCCTTTAGTAGCTAATAGCACTTCACATGTTTTGGAAGCACAGGCGTTAGGTAGTTACACAGGGGCTAACTTCAAGGCCTCAGCACCATTACCGCACCTACTATCTGGCTCGGGTGTGGCAACGAATTCAGATGCATCTGCTATGGACTTAAGCCAGCGCTTTACTAGCCTTATGCAAGGTGATACTGCAGCTCAAACAGCAGCCCGCCAAGTGCAAGACCAATTGGGCCAGCAGCTACAACGGATGGTAAAAGAAGGACGCTGGCAGGCAAACTTATCCCTTAATCCAGCACGTTTGGGGCAGGTGAGTATCCATTTAATAATGGAAGATGGGGTATTACAAACTCAACTTCTTAGCGGCAATGCTGGAGTGCGTGAATTGCTTGAATCAAGCTTGCCTCGACTTAGAGATCAGCTTGAAACCAGTGGCTTACAATTAGCTGGTGTATCTGTCGGTAATGATAGCCAAGGCCAGCAACAAACCCGTGGTGATGAGCCAGATTGGCAGTTGACCCAAACGGTGATTAGTACCATTACAGAAGAAATACCAAGCACAGGCTTGAGTAATAATAGTGGCCATGATGGCGACCTAGATACCTTTGCTTAGTTGGCAGGGACCAGATATTTAAAAAGCTTAAAATCTAATAACTTAAGAAGGAAGACCGAGCATGGCGAATGAAGAAGACGTAACTGGTGATGAAAAAAAGAAAGGGGGGTTAGTTAAAATTTTGTTATTGGCCTTAATTGGCATCTTGGTTATTGTTATTAGTGTAGGTGGGACCTTATTTTTAACTGGTTTTTTTGATGAAAGGCCTGTGGAATTTGACGAAGATGGTAACGTGATCGTGTTAGAAGTTGACGATGAAACCGATCAGAAAGAAACTGATAGTAGTCAAATATACAGTGAAATGGAGCGCAAATTTACCGTTAATTTAGTGGGTAGCCGGCAGTTTTTTCAATTTGGTTTGGGTTTCATGACAAAAAATGATCCAGACACTGTGACTAACGTATACAACCATGAGCTCGCCATTCGATCAGCGATTATTTTGGAAGTGTCAACGTATTCTAAAGATCAGTTAACAACTGCCGCAGATAAGCAAAAAGTTGCTGACACGATTAAAATGCGTATGAACCAGGTGTTAATTGGCTTTGAAAATACTGGTGGTATTGAAGAAGTATTCTTTACTGAGTTTTTAATTCAGTAAGCTAGGAGTTTTGGCAGTATGAGTGACAAAGAACTACTCTCAGAAGAAGAGATTCTTGCTTTAGTTGAAAGGGATGAAAGCAATGAGGGTGAAGCCTATAACTTAGACGTTGCAGCCCAAAACTATGACATCGCCAGCGAAGATAGCGCTTCGGCGTCGCACTTAGAGGCCCTAAACATGATCAGTGAACGGTTCGTGCGCTCATTTCGTAT
>DCAT01000140.1 GCA_002312935.1 Oceanospirillaceae bacterium UBA1126
ACCCAAGTGCGCTCTAGCCCATGCACCCGCACTGCTAATGAATCACCTGCTATGCCAGTAATTCGACGACTAGAGCTATTAATTAAGCTACCGTAACCAAAAATATAATGCTGCTTACTCATGAACCACTTGCATCCACGACCTGCTGAGGCAGCAGTTGAATAGTTTGAGTTGGGAACGCAAAATCTGCATTATGCTGGGCTACAATGTCTCCAATCAGACCGAGTAGTTCCTGTTTAATGCCATGAAATTCAGCCCAGTTAGTTGTTTTAGTAAACGTATAAACAAAAAAGTCTACACTGTGGGCATTAAAGGTATTGACGTTTACCATCAAGGTTTGTTGGGTATCTATGGCAGTGTGAGCGAGCAACATTTCTTTAACAGCTAGAGTAATGGCTTGCACTTTGTCTTGGTCTTGGTAGCGTAAGCCAAAGGTTTCGTAAAACCTCCGATTATGCATACGTGAGGGATTTTCTACGGAAATACTGGTAAAAGTTGCGTTGGGTACATAGAGCGGACGCATGTCAAAAGTTCGGATGCGGGTGATGCGCCAGCCAATATACTCAACAGTGCCTTCAATTTCTTTGTCAGGCGAACGAATCCAGTCCCCTACAGAAAACTGGCGGTCCATATAGATCATTAATCCACCAAAAAAGTTAGACAACAGGTCTTTAGCAGCAAAACCAATGGCAATGCCGCCTACGCCACCAAAGGCCAATACCCCAGAAATAGAAAAGCCAAAGTGTTGCATCAACGCTAAAATAGAGGTGATTATCACCGCTGCCTTAACCAGCTTACCCATAGCTTCTACAGTAGTTTTGTCCCACGCATCACGATGTTTTCCGGGTCTGGCCAACATAGCCACAAACACATTAACTAAGCGTATTAAAAACCAAGACACTAAAATAATAAGTAAGGTATCACGTAAACTGACTACAAAATTTAATGTATCTGCGTCAAAGGCATCGCTAACAATACCTACAACCCAAGCTATACCAACAACCCAAACCCCCCAGGCTAAGGGTATACGTGCGGCATCAAGCAGTGCGTCATCCCATTCATTTTCAGTTTTTTGCAGCTGTAAAGCAAAGCGTGAAAATATTTTACGCACTATAAAATTGAATAATAGTACAGCTAATACCAATAGAAATACTTTACTCAACAATAGGGATTGAGACGTGTCTATACCCACGTTTCCTAACAACTGGTCCATCGTGTTCATTACGAATCTCCTATAATTGATGCTTGAGCCGCACTCGCCATAACGGGCACGATGTCCGCCATAATTTGATCCAAACTTCGGCTACTAGCGTATTCTCTTTCACAAATAGCTAACAGGGCTTCACTACTGGAAATGGAAAAAACTAATATGCCGAGTAAGTAATGAAACCGCCAAAAAAACTGTTCATGGGTCATCGGGGGCATGTGTCTACGTAACAGCTTCATAAAGTACATGAATGAAGCACCATATTGTTTCGTAAGATGTTTCCGAAGGTGTCCCTGGGACTGGCTGTAAGCGGTGTTAATAAGGCGAGCGAACACCGCTAAACTATGATGGTTTTGTTGTGCAACTTGCTGGCATGACCTGGCCAAAATACCCAACAAAACTTGTAATTCTTGTTCATCACCCTGCGTTTCTGTGAGGGCCATTTCATACGCACTTAATTGGGTTTGAAGGTTCTTTGTGAGCGGGCCTAAAAAACGATCAGTGACCGCTTGGATTAAACCTTTTTTAGAACCAAAATGATAATTTACTGCAGCTAAATTAACCTTAGCTTTGGAAGTGATGGTTCTCAGGGACGTCTCTACGAAACCATGAGCTGCAAACTCTACTTCTGCGGCATCTAAAATACGATCAATAGTAGAACTTGTCATGGTAATTTCTTAATTGTAGTTATTGTTTAAAACGAACGTTTAAAACTACCACGACTCGATAACCCTAGCAAGCCCATCTATGATAAATCTCCCCTAGTTCCAAAGAGTTAGATCAGTTAACATGACGATTAATATAATACATTAAGTTTAATTTATATGCTGCTCCAATCCCTTAACCGTAACGTATGGCTACTTAGTGTATCTCACATTTTTTCCTTTGCCGGGGCTTCTGTCACTTTTTTCTTGGGTGGAATCATCGGTGCGTTGCTGGCGCCAACGATGACTATGGCGACCCTTCCAGTGGCAGCCTCTGTAGTGGGCACTGCAATAGGCACGGTGCCAGCAGCCATATTAATGAGCAAAAAAGGCCGCAGGTTTGGTTTTATGGGTGCTGCAGTAGTGGCGTCAGGATCAGCTTTAATGGGCGCTGTTGCAATATGGCATAGTTTATTTTGGCTGTATTGCTTCTCTTGTTTAAGTTTGGGAGTTAGCTACGCTTTCGTTCAGCATTACCGTTTTGCAGCAGCGGAGAGCGTAGCCATAGAATTGGCCCCACAAGCGATCTCAGCCATTTTATTATCGGGCATTGCTGGTGCGTTCTTAGGCCCAGGCATTGTTAAATATGCCAATAATTGGATTCCACAACATGCGTTTGTTGGGTCATACCTTGTCTTAGCTATAATAGTGGCTCTGCCCGCCATCATTTTATTTTGGCTAAAAATACCTAAGCAAGGCACAAAAACTATAGGCAATACCGGCAGAACCATAAGACAACTCGGACAGCAACCTGATTTTGTTTTAGCCGTATTCGCCGCAACAGTGTCTTACGCATTAATGGTTTTTCTCATGACGGCTACACCCGTGAGTATGCACGTGATGGATGGGCATAGTATTGACGACACTGGTATTGTCATTCAATGGCATATTGTTGGCATGTTTTTGCCATCTCTTTTTATCGGTAAGTTGATAACACATTATGGCCATAGAACCATGATGGTAGCGGGGATAGGTGCTTTAGCAATTTGTATTGGCGTTAGCCAGGTTAATCAAGCTGTAGCTGGATATTGGGTCAGTTTAGTCACTTTAGGTATGGGTTGGAACTTTCTATTTGTTAGTAGCACCTCACTGCTTATCACAACCTATCAAGAAGCAGAAAAGTACCGTGCCCAAGCGTTTAACGAACTTATGGTATTTGGTGTTCAAGCTATAGCGTCTTTGTCTGCAGGATGGCTTTTAACCACAACTAGCTGGCAGACTATTAATATAATGAGCTTGCCAGTTTTGGGGGCCTTATTACTGGTTATTTGGTGGAGCCATCACCAACTCAAACTGCCAAAAAAAGCGCTCGGTTAGCCCAAACTGCGTCATTTACAAACACTGCATTAATGCTGGTTTGCTTCAAGTGCATCTGATCAACAGGCTCTGCCACAACTAAAACATCGTCACTGTTTAAAGAATCAAGTTATTGATACACTGTCGAAAACTCTAAAGTAAGGCACAAGGTTATCAGTGCACTCTATAAACACTGGCAACTCGCAGCTACTATATTTGGATTCCTATTCCTGTTGGATACCTATACTGCATGGGAAATCTACGTACAGACTGGGGGGGTTAAAACAGCCAAACAAAAAGGTCTAAAAGGCAGAGAAGTGAACTACCCACGTGGGCGTGTTTTGGGTGGGTGCTGTTGAATTAATGGCATGATCTATATGCGTGGTCAGGCGAGTGATTATGATGGTTGGCGCTGATAATTTTCATGGGGCTGGTAATGAATGGCGTGTCGAAAAAAACGCCTGTCATGGTAAATTTTAGATGCCTACTGCGGTGCTGGTCAACAAGCTGGAATTGCTAAGTGGGTCTGCTCTTTAGCACTTAAATTAATATATTCCCCACCCAAAATACTATTGCATATAACTTGGAAGTTTTGCCACTATGTTATTGAGCCACTCACTAAGTAGATTACCAAAGCCATCTTTAACTCATCGGGTTTGGCTAAAAAATCCCCTTGCTATACTGGCTGATGACGCTCAGGGTGGCCTAGTGATCGAGGGACAAAGAATTGTGGAATTAGTGCCGCAAGGGCAACAACCACATAGTGGCTATAACGAGATAATGGACTGTGGACATTTAGTGATACTGCCCGGTTTAATTAATGGCCATCACCATTTTTACCAAACCCTTACCCGTGCCTTACCTCAGGCCCTCAACAAGCCTCTATTTGGCTGGCTTACTAGCCTTTATCCAGTATGGGCAGGGTTAGAACCAGACATGCTTTACCAAGCGACACGCTTAGCACTGGCCGAGCTTTTGCTATCTGGCTGCACCACAGCAGCAGACCATCATTACTTGTTTCCTAAAGCACTAACTCAGGCGATGGACATACAAGCAGAAGCCGCCGCAAGTATTGGCATACGCATGACCATGACCCGAGGCTCCATGAGTTTAGGTAAAGATGATGGCGGCCTGCCACCACAGAGTACGGTACAGCAAGAGGATACTATTTTGGCTGATAGTGAGCGTGTTATTAAGCGTTATCACAACGCCAGCGAAGGCAGCATGTTGCAAGTGGCCCTAGCGCCCTGCTCTCCTTTTTCTGTCACCCCAGAATTAATGCGTCACTCTGCAATTCTTGCAGCTGAGCACAGGGTTATGCTCCACACTCACCTAGCTGAAACCATTGATGAAGAGAATTTTTGTTTGCAGCGCTTTGGTCTACGCACTGTTGATTACCTTGACAGCGTGGGTTGGCTAGGGCCACAAACGTGGCTGGCTCATGGTATTCACTTTAATGCTGAAGAAATTCAACGCCTAGGCGCGGCAGGTACTGGCATTTGTCACTGCCCTACTTCCAACATGATGCTGGCGTCTGGCATGGCGCCCGTGCAAGAGTTGGAAGCTGCAGGCTGCCCTGTGGGTCTAGGTGTAGACGGGTCTGCTTCCAACGATGGCTCCAATATGATTCAAGAAGTGCGCCAGGCTTTATATTTACAACGATTAAAATACGGCGCTCAAGTCAGTCACTTTGATGCTTACCGATGGGCCACAAAAGGGAGTGCAAAAATGCTAGGCCGCTCTGATATTGGCTCACTGGCGGTGGGGAAGCAAGCAGACATTGCCTGCTTTAAACTGGATGAAATGCGCTTTAGCGGCAGCCATGATCCATTAGCTGCCCTTTTACTGTGTGGTGCGCACAAAGCAGAACACGTTATGGTTGCAGGTCAATGGCGCGTAAAAAATGGTGTTATTGATGGTTTAGATTTAGGTCCATTATTGCAACAACATTCTGCGGCAGCGCAGGCTTTAGTTGCAAAAATTTAACTAAGTACTGGCTCATCTAATCTGTGCTTTAGTCTTCGAACATGCACGGTGCTGGCGACTAGTTTAAATTGAGTCAATGGCTCGCATAAAAAAGCCAGCCTGATGTAAACATCAAACTGGCTTTTTTAAACTAATGAGTAGACCTGAAATTAGCCCTTAATAATGTTGTGCTCTGGGCCGAATGGGAACTTAGTGATGTTCTCAGCGCCTTCATCACCAACCACTAAAATGTCATGCTCTCGGTAACCGCCAGCGCCTGCCATGCCCTCTGGCAACATAATCATGGGCTCAATAGAAACCACCATGCCTGGCTCTAATACTGTGTCTACGTCTTCACGGAACTCAAGGCCAGCTTCACGGCCATAATAGTGACTTAAGGTACCAAACGAGTGGCCGTAGCCAAAAGTGCGGTACTGCAGTACATCGTGTTCAGCAAAAATCTCGTTAAGCTCATGAGCGACGTCACTGCACTTCACTCCGGGCTTAACTAACTCTAAGCCACGACGGTGTACCTTACAGTTAATTTCCCACAATTCTAGATGCCGGTCGCTAGCATGGTCGGAAAACAATGTACGTTCAAGCGCAGTGTAGTAACCTGCAATCATAGGGAAGCAGTTAAGGCTAAGGATATCACCAGCTTCAATTTTGCGGCTGGTTACTGGGTTGTGAGCACCATCAGTATTCATACCCGATTGGAACCAAACCCAAGTGTCCATTAATTCTCCATCTGGGAAGGTCTTGGCAATCTCGCGGATCATTGCTTGAGTGCCTGCTAAAGCCACCTCATACTCTGGAACACCAACGGCGATTGCGTCACGAATAGCAGCACCACCCATGTCACCAATACGCGACCCGTGCTTGATCACTGCAATTTCTTCGGCAGACTTAATCATGCGCATTTGCATGGTGGGTACGCCAATATCAGTGAACTCAGACGTTGGGAAAGTGGCTTTCACAATGTCCATAGTAGCCAAAGGCATATGATCGTACTCTACACCAATGCGGCTTCCAGGCTTAATTAGATGTTTAAGAGCAACGAAAAAGTTGCCTTTTTGCCAGTCCGTGTAAACGACGTTGTCGCCCAACTGGTTGCGACGGAACGGCTGACCACCGTCAATGTTAGCAGTAACAGTAGTGTAAGTATCTTGCGTTACTACCAAACCGTAGTCACGGCCAAAGCGACAGTATACAAAATCTGAGAAGTAGTTAATATTGTGGTACGAGGTAAATACCACAGCATCCACGCTGGCTGCAGCCATGTGAGCACGTAATTTAGCTAACCGATTACTCAGTTCTTGCTTTGAAAAAGTGGCAACCACTTTTTGACCATTTGGAATTTCGATGGTACGAGGCATGTTTTGGGGGTTCATGGCATTCACCTATTGGTTACATTGTTAGACGTTAATACATTGACCGCCCAGCACAGAAACGAGGGGCAAGAGAAAACATTTGCATTTTAGGTTTTATATCAGCATTAGTAAAATCAATAAATTAAATAAGATCATTAGTGATATTTATTATTTAATGCTTTAAGGCACGCCTAGACTACCCAAATAATGATCAAAGGCCTGTCACTTAACCAAAATGTTGCAATATGTACTTAGATTGGTGATAGTGTGCATTATTCTGAACACTGTTAAACAGAGATTTTTTACATGGCCAAGAATAAGCTTATCGGCGATCCCGTTATGATATCGATGTATGCCAACCAATTTAGCTTTTTGGCACGTCCCCTTACGCGGGACATGACTCAAGGGTTTGATGCCGCCATTGTAGGCCTGCCTTTTGATTTAGCCACTACAGGAAGAGCCGGTACTCGTTCTGGCCCTAATGCAGTGCGCCAAGCAAGCAGCAATATAGGCTGGGAAGGAAGGCGTTGGCCATGGGCCTTTGACGCCTTTAAATACCTAAAGGTTGCAGACTACGGTGACTTGGATTTTATTCCAGGCAGCCCAGAAGATTTTAACCGAGAAATAGAACAGCACGCTGACAATATTATTACTTCAGGAGCCCGAATGCTAAGTGTTGGTGGTGATCATTATGTGGCCTTGCCGTTAATCCGAGCCCACGCCAAACATTATGGCAAAATGGCCTTAGTTCATTTTGACGCCCATACAGATACTTATCCTAACGATACAGAAATCGACCATGGAAGCATGTTTTACCATGCGCCTAATCAGGGCCTTATAGACCCTAAGCATTCAATACAGGTAGGCATCCGCACGGAATACAGGCCAGAAGATCATGAATTTGAAGTGATTGATGCAGC
>DCAT01000080.1 GCA_002312935.1 Oceanospirillaceae bacterium UBA1126
CTGCAATCCGCTTATTTTTATGTGTTAGCTTAAAACGCTAGATAATCGAAGAAAACTGCGGTGGTAAACGCTTGCCTTAACTGAGACTCACTCTTAAGGTTTACCGAATTCTTCTGAATTTTTTAAGATCTACCAGAAACTCTATCCGTTAGGTTGAGAATCTTATCGGCGCCTGCATCCGGAATATATGCTTTTGCGCACTAGCATGACGCACTTTGTCGATCACTTCTTTAGTGCCAAGCTGCTCAAGATCAATTGATATAAAGCCATCTGCACGAAAACGTTGCACACCGACAGAAAAACCTTGGTTTATGAAGGCTTGAGCGATGTTGGAGAGAGTGTGATTGTGCATTGGCATTGGGCTATAAGCATTGATTTTAGCTTGCATCGATTCCAGTTCATCTCCAAGTTGGTATTCAGAATGAGTGGCATAGTAAACTCCACCGGGTTTTAACATAGCTTTAATAACCTCAGCGTGGTTATCTAGGTCCTCAATTAAATAAATGACGGCATTGCTAAAAGCCACATCAAACTTATTTTTGTGACGTTCTGGTGTGTTTGTTACTTCATAGGTGAGAGGTAGATTACCTTTTCGAGATTCACCTACGGCAACTGATTGTTCAACTATATCTATACCCATGCCAGCTAGGAATGGCTTTTGAGCATAAAGAGCCCTTAGAAACCCACCCTGATTACAACCAAAATCTAACACAGTGTGATCTTTCAGACTCGGTTCTTCAAGTAGATCTATCAAGTGTTGCCAATGCCTTTGATGGCGAACTTCCATATCTTGATCATCTGCAGACCAGGTTTTAAAAATATTTTTGCTCATAACTAAGATTACTCCAAAACTCTTATTTTTTAGCTAATGTAGTGCCTGACTTCCCTGTCTGACTTCCCTGTCTGATTTAACTAAACTTACCTGTATCATTATGCGCTAGCGTAGTTATAACTTAACTCCACACTAGAGTTCAAATGCGCATCTACATACAAAGCGCCACGTGAGGTTCGCTCAACTCCAGCAGATACCCCATAGGTTTCACCAAGTTCTGGCATGTTTAGGATTAGCTCTGGGCTCCCATCGGCGATAATACGTCCATCATTTAATAGCACTAGACGATCGCAGAACTTAGCTGCCAAATTAAGGTCATGAAGCGCTGCCATGACAATCGGTTTACGCCGCTTTGTCTCTATATGAATCGCATTCATTATTGATAACTGATGATGTAAATCTAGGGCGCTAGTTGGCTCGTCTAACAAGATAACTGCAGGCGCACGAACTAGGGTTTGCGCTACCGCCACCATTTGCGCTTGCCCACCACTGAGGTCTGCGATCCCTCGGCTTGCCAAATGTGACAGCTCCAGCGTATCTAGCACCTGAGACACTTGGTTTAAGTCTTCTTTACCTACTCGCCAGCCCGTAGTTTGTTTTAATGCTAAAAGCACACTTTCAAACACAGTCAGTATGGCATTACAGCCAACAGCCTGAGGCATGTAGGCTACTAGCCGCGCTTGATCCCGTCTATGCAACTGAGTTAATTCAACACTACCCAAGTCAATACTTCCCATTAAGGGTTTGATTAGACCTGCAATAGACTTGAACAGAGTTGACTTACCCGATGCGTTCGGGCCTATCAACCCCACTAGCTCACCTCCCTTCAAGTTTGAGATTGATATATCCTTAAGCACTTTCTTACCAGAATATCCGGCATAGATATGATTTATAGACAACATTATGATAATTTCTCCCGACGTGTACTTAAAATAATTGAGACAAACACTGGTACACCAATCAGGGAGGTTATTATGCCAATAGGATAAATAATCCCTGGTGTAATTGATTTAGATATCAGTGAGGTCAGTGATAGTACAAGCGCGCCAATAATTGCGGCCAGAGGCACAAAAAAGCGTTGATCTTCGCCTACTAATAAGCGTGCTATATGCGGCCCAACTAGCCCAACAAACCCAACTGTGCCCACAAATGATACAGCTGTTGCAGCTAACAACGAAATGCAAATTAGCATTTCGACTCTTAGCCTCGGCACATCAACGCCCATACTGTTTGCAGTTACTTCCCCCATTCTTAGGGCGGTCATGGGCCAAGTTCTGAACAAGCTAAACGGAATAGCTATCGCCAGAAGCATTCCACCCAAAGCGATTTTATCCCAGCTTGCGCGACTCAAAGAACCCATCATCCAAAACACAATACGGGCGATCTGATCTTCAGATGCCATGTACTGCATTAGGGCAAGTAGTGCTGAAAAAGTGAAAAATATAGCGATGCCAAAAAGAATCATAGTCTCAGAGCCCACACCTTTCAGGCGGGTTGCAAACAAAATGAAACCACAGGTCATAAGTGAAAATACAAACGCATTGGCAGTAACAAGCAATCCACCCACACCAGGGACAACACTAAACCCAAGTACAATCGCCAAGGATGCACCAAAACTGGCAGCAGCAGAGACGCCAAGAGTAAATGGCTCTGCTAATGGGTTATTGAGGATGGTTTGCATCTGGGCCCCTGCCAAACCTAGAAGGGCACCAACTAAAACAGCAGTCACAGCAATAGGAAGACGATAATCCCACATGATGACGTTTAGCCTAACGCCGTAGGATTCAGGGTCAGAAAACACCCCCAATACAGTTGATAACGGATAATTTCCAGGACCTGTAGACACGTCAATAAAAAAACTTATTACTAAAAGGCCGATAATTACAGCCATAATCCAGTACTTACGCCCGATCTGAGTAGCATAAGCATTTTGCATCTCAACTTTTTGTGTATTGGTGTTCATTACCTCTTCTAACCTCCAAAAATTGGCCCCTTGCCTTAAGGGACCTTTTTACTTAATAATTATTTATTGATTAGAACTTGCTGGCAAACTGCCCCAGAACACACCAGAGACATCAATTGGAAGAAATCTGTCATGCAGTTCTTCCCACGTTGCCGTTGGATCTATATCGTCAAATAATTCTGGGTGTAGCCACTTAGCGAAGGCCTGCATCGCCACAAAATGGTAAGGGCTGTTGTAGAACTGGTGGTAGATGGAGTGGAAATCGCCATTTTTTACCGCTGACAATTCAGGCCAACCAGGACGATTTGCCAAAGCTCCCAAGCGTTCCTGCACCATCTTCTCATCAGCTTCATACCCAAATAGTACTGCCACAGTGGCTGGATTTGCTTCAGCCCAGTTAGCGCCTGTACCTATGATTATTTCTGGGTCGTCAGCAAATATCGCTTCTAAGCTAACTTTTGCAGTAAAACCAGGCGTCTTCGCAGAACCCCAGTTGCGACCACCAGCTAAATCTACCAAACGACCTAAATTGGTTGCGCCAAAGGTGCTGCAGCATTTGTCTGGGTTGTATCCAGCTGCACGCTCGATAAACACTACAGGCCTTTCATCCACAGGAATGCGGTCGACACGCGAATAAATCGATTTCATTTGTGCGACATAAAAATCAGAAAACGAATCAGCTTCATCACGCTTGTCAAAAATACGTCCTAATAGCTGCATAGTTGGTATGGTGTTCGCCGTTGGGTCTTGGCGGAAGTCAATAAATATAGTGGCAACACCAGCTTTCTCAAGCTTTTCTATAATGCCACTTTCTTGAGCTTTCATTAAGTTTCCAAGGTTCATCAAGACTACTTCTGTACCCAAAGCGATGACCGCTTCAATGTTCCATTCGTCAGAGTAGGGGCTGCCAAAACTCGGAATTTTGTCTGCATGAGGAAAAGCTTTTAGGTATTTACGATAAGCACCTGGATCATACTTTTTCATATCGTCTTTCCATCCAGCAATACGTTTAAATGGATCATCTTTGTCAAGCAGTGCAATTGAGTAAATCATTCGACCTTCACCGAGGACTACTTTTTGCGGGTCTTTTTTGACCATAACTGTACGTCCAGCAATGTCTGTCACTGCAATAGTTTCAGCCTGAGCTGAAGGGGCTACAGCAACCATTAGGGTCAGCACTGTTAAAGTAGAGAAAAAATTCCTCAACTGTGAACTAATTTGCATTTTAATCTCCGTTAATGTGTAAAATTACCGGCATGCAGTTACTACATGACAATAAGAATCTTAACACGAATGATTCTCATTTACTAATATAATTAATATGTAGATCTCGGTGTAATGGGTCCGCTCAATATTCTTAATTCGGCAAGTACGG
>DCAT01000195.1:0-21816 GCA_002312935.1 Oceanospirillaceae bacterium UBA1126
GCTACTTGATCAAAATCAACAGCCCGATTAAAGTCGATCATCTGCACCATGTCTAAACCAGGGTAGCCGCAGGGATTGATGCGCTTAAAGGGGCTAAGATCCATGTCTACATTAAGAGCTAGGCCATGAAAACTACACCCTTTGCGAACACGCAGCCCCAATGAGGCTATTTTACTACCATGCACGTATACGCCAGGGGCTTTAGTGTCTGCATTAGCAGTAATGCCATAAGACTTCAAGCAGCCAATTAGTGCTTGCTCCATATGCGAAACTAGTACCCGAACCCCTATACTTAAGCGTTTTAAATCTAACATTAGATAGATCATCATCTGCCCTGGCCCATGGTAAGTTACCTGACCCCCGCGATCCGATTGCACTAGAGGAATAGTGCCTCGGTCTAGCATATGTTCTGCTTTACCTGCCTGGCCTTGGGTAAATACAGGCAGGTGTTGTAATACCCATATCTCATCTAAAGTCGCATCATCCCGCTGATTGGTAAAGTCTTGCATACCTTGCCAACTTAGCTCATAGGCTTGGGCTGATAGCCGCCTTATCAACACACTTTCTTTAGTGGCTAAGCTAGAGGACAAGTTTAACCTTGCCACTGTCCATTAGAGTTTGATGTATTTCTTTCAAATGATCTTCGCTCTGGGCGGTTACCGCAAGGCGTATAGACTGAAACGTGCCATTTCGGCTATCCACTACCTGCACTTTTTGGGGGTCTAGTTCTGGTGCTAGTCGCTGCACACACTCAACCACCCACTTATGATAATTTGCCGTTTTAAGGCCCACAATTTTCAAACTATAGTTAGCGCAGGGAAACTCAATTTTGGGGGCTTCAGGCTTAACTTTCATCATTCGCCACTAATAAGTCGTTTTGCACTATCGGTGATGCCTTTGAAAAAGCTTCCTTGGGGAATATCGTTACTGGCCACTAGATCTCGCTCTAAAATAATGTCTGTGTCTAGAGTAATGACAAGCTTACCTAAAATATCACCTGCAGATAATGGAGCTTCAATGCCATTATTAATATCCATGGTCGCGTTAATGTATTTGGCTTGGCCACGCGGAATAGTGACCGCAACTTCACTTTCAAGCATTAACTCCATATAGTCTTGTGCACCACCCCAAACCCGAGCTTCATTTAAAATTTCTTGGGCGTCGTAAAGCACATGTGTTTCAAAAAAGCGCATGCCGTAGGTGATGAGTTTTTGTGATTCTTGTGCCCGAGCCTCAGTGCTAGCGGCTCCTAAAACAACCGAAATTAATCGCTGGCCATCCTTTTTAGCTGATGCCACCAGACAGTATCCAGCTGCGGACGTATAGCCTGTTTTTAGGCCATCTACTGTACTGTCACGCCACAGCAACTTATTACGGTTTGGCTGCCTAATTTTGTTAAAGGTAAACTCTTTTTCCGAATACACCTTATATTGCTCAGGGTATTCGCGAATAATTGCCCGAGCCAAGGTGGCTAGATCCCGTGCTGTGGTTTTGTGGCCTTCTGCAGGCAAGCCTGTAGAATTGCGAAAGTGTGTTTGAGTCATGCCTAAGCGCTCAGCATGCAGGTTCATTAAATCTGCAAAAGCCTCTTCACTACCTGCCACATGCTCTGCAACGGCTACACTAGCGTCGTTACCCGATTGAATGATAATGCCGCGCATTAAGTCTTCTAACTTAACAAAGGTACCCTCTTGGATGAACATCCGCGAACCCTTTGTACGCCATGCTTTTTCACTAATTCGCACCTGATCATCCAGCGAAACATTGCCCGAAGCGACCTCATAATCCAACATATACGCAGTCATTAACTTGGTCAAGCTTGCTGGGGCCAGCACGTCGTCGGCGTTCATTTCAACGATCACCTCACCAGTGATCGCATCAATTAATATATATGCATTAGCTGCCAGCTGGGGCGGCTGGGGCACAAGGGCTTGAGCAGCATGGGCCGAAGTAGCCAAGCCAATGGGCAGCAGCATGGACGCGGCTGCAACCAGCGCCACAGTTTTAAAGCTATGTTTTATTGTTTGCCTAACGCTGCAAAATAATAACTTAGCCGAAGCCACAATATTTACCATACTCAAACACCTTAGTTTATTGGTCTAATGAAAACTAGTCATTTTCATTAGCAATTTTCAACGGCTCAAAGTGTACCATGAGAGCCACTCTTGAAGCAGCAAATTACGGCTTTATCATAAGCCCTTGGCCACGACCTAACGTTGCCAATTGCTGCATCAGTAGAGTTGCACTGCCAGCATCTGAAATAGGCCCGATGAGGATGCGAAATAAATCTGGCCGATCACTAGCCTGCTCGACAAAAACATTAGCTCGCTTAAGCTCCTGTACTAGCGTATTTCGCAACAACAAAGCGCTACCAATGTTTGACACTGCCGCTACCTGAACGTAATAACCAGGCACACGTTTGTATTGTTGGCGAATTTCATTCTGGGATGAAGACTGCACCTGAGCCACTGGCTTAACACTAACTGTAGCTGTTTTAGCCACGGATTTAACAGCCACAATCGCCTTGCTTTTTGAAGCAGAAAAATGATTACTATTACGCTGCTTACGAATGCTTTGTTCTAGAGCAGGGCTCCACTGACT
Organism: Oceanospirillaceae bacterium UBA1126; assembly: GCA_002312935.1. GTDB lineage: Bacteria > Pseudomonadota > Gammaproteobacteria > Pseudomonadales > Balneatricaceae > Njordibacter. The sequence continues at coordinate 2,602 of DCAT01000195.1, forward strand.
CGCATCGATGGCCTCAACTAACACTTCTGCAACACCGGTTTTGCGATAATCTAATTTACTCGCGGCAGCATAAGACAAATCAATCACGCGATCACCATGAAACGGCCCCCGATCGTTCACTCTCACAATGACCATCTTATTATTAGCCAGGTTAGTAATTCGAGCGAAGGTAGGCAGAGGCAAAGACTTATGGGCTGCACTCATTGCGTACATGTCATAGGTTTCCCCGTTAGAGGTTAAATGGCCATGAAACTTTTGCCCATACCAAGACGCTAAGCCCCGCTCTTGGTAGCCAACACTGGACGCCATTACCGAGTAGGATTTACCCCACACTTGATATTGACTCTTATTACCACCTCGGCTGTGGGGCTCTACTTTTGGCATGGCATCTGGGGCCTTACTCATGTCCAGGTGTTGCTTGGGGCCCAAGTCTTGTTTAATGGCATAACGCGCTTCAGTTTTAGCTTTAGCAGCCGCTACTATTGCCACTTGCGAAGTGCCTACGCTGGCATTGCTATTAGGCTGGGCACTGGCATTGCCGCTGGGTTGCTGGCTGGAAGTAGAGCAAGCACTAACAGCCAAGGCCAAGAGGGTCATTAAAATAATTTGGAATCTATACTGCATGTTAAAAAAACCTAGTTTAGGGTTTGGCGATACCTTGGGCAATTTCTACCACCGCGCGACTATACCAAAGTGAATGATTATAACGTGTTATGGCGTAAAAGTTAGCACCCCCTAAACGATGTTCAGCTTCATTTTCAGTGGAAAAAGCATACAAATTGAATTCCCTCATTTTGTCTGCCAACTCTGGCACCAGAATACCCCTGCGTTGCCATTGCTCTAGCGTTATACCTTGCCGTTTGGCTTTTTTACTAACCCAAACCGGGTCTACTTTTGTGTCTACTTCTAACAGCCATGGTTCATTGGCCTGCCAGCCATGGCGTGCTAAGTAATTCGCAATGCTGGCAAAATTATCAGCCTCACTGTGGAATAAATCAATGCGGCCATCACCATCACCATCTAGGGCAAAGTCACGATAACTTGTGGGAATAAATTGCCCCATGCCCACAGCACCTGCAGCAGACCCTTTAACCAGCATAGGATCTAGGCCCTGACTATGGCTGAGACGAAAGAACTCAGCTAATTGACGCTGATAAAACTGACTTCTACGGGGGTAGTCAAACGATAACGTCGCAAGCACCCGCAAGGCCAGGTGCTTACCCATGTTGTTACCGTAATTACTTTCAATACCTGCAATGGCAGCAATAATAGCGGCATCAACACCAGTTTCTTGAGCGACTAAATTCAATTGAGTTGCATGCTGTTCGAGAAACTTTCGGCCTAAGTTAATGCGCGATGGTGTCACCAGTCGTTGTTGATAACCACGCCATAATAATTTACTTTCTGGTGCATTCCGCAGTATCGGCACAATGCTGGGTTTGGCTTTAGTTTGGGACAAATACTGTAACACCTCAGCTCTAGTAAAACCCACATCACCTGCTTCATCTAGCCACTTTGCTACGTCATCTCGCTGGTCGAAGCCAGCATACCCATGAGCGCTAAACAGCCCAACTATAAGCCAACTTAATACGATCTTTCTCACACCCTTCTCCTTGGATATTTAGCTTTGCTAATGTTTATAGAACTTAAGCTAGTTACGCTCTTTTAAACTAAAATCTATCAATTAACACGCAGAATATCAATAAGCCGATCAGTTGATAAAATATATCTATCAATACTCCAAATAGATTTAATTAGACACTACCGCTTTTGGACTGCAAAATACACGCTAATACAGATATAACCATGATTGATTTTCGGACGCTCTATGACCCTTACACCACTGCAACTTAGGCAACAAATCCGAAGCGGATCTATGACCGATAATACCTCTGGATTATGCTCTGGTTACGTACAGGGCAACCTGTGTATCTTACCTGAAGATTATGCCAACGATTTCTTAAAATTTTGCCACCTAAACCCCAAGCCATGCCCTATTATTGGCATGTCAGAAAACCCTGGCGACTTTCGCCTAAAAAGCCTGGGCCAAGACATCGATCTGCGTACTGACATACCGCAGTATAAACTATTTAATCATGGCAAAGCTGAACATCAAGTGAGCAATATTGTTGATCATTGGCGTGACGACCTGGTCGCTTTTGTACTAGGCTGCTCGTTCTCTTTTGAGGAAGCTCTGATCGCTGATGGCCTTGATGTACGTAATCTTTCAGAAGGGGTAAATGTGCCTATGTATCGCACTAATATTGCATGTAAGGAAGCCGGTCCATTTGCAGGTAATATGGTGGTAAGCATGCGCCCATACAAACCTGCAGATGCAATAAGAGCCATTCAGATATGTAGCCGATTCCCATCTGTCCATGGCGCCCCAGTACATTTTGGCAACCCCAGTGAAATTGGTATTAGCAACCTCAACCAACCTGATTTTGGCGACAAGGTATCTCTTAATGAAGGCGAAGTACCTGTGTTTTGGGCCTGTGGTGTCACCCCTCAGGTGGCCGTTGAAAATGCTAAACCGCCGTTCTGTATTACCCATGCGCCAGGTTGTATGCTGGTAACAGATTTACCTAACAGCCAATTAGCCATATTTTAGGTAAGGGGGAAACATGTTACTTAATTGCGATTTAGGTGAAAGTTACGGTTCTTGGACTTTAGGCCAAGACGCCAAGGCTATGCCACACATAGATCAAGCCAATATTGCTTGTGGTTTTCATGCTGGTGACCCGTTGGTAATGCAACACACGTTAGCATTAGCAAAACAGCACAAGGTTATGGTGGGGGCTCATCCCGCCTACCCAGATATAGTGGGTTTTGGCCGTCGTTCCATGAACTGCTCAGAGCAAGAAATAATTGCATTTATGCACTATCAAATTGCTGCCATGGAAGGCATGGCAGCATGCCAAGGGTTAACCCTTGGCTATGTAAAGCCCCACGGCGCCCTCTACAACGACATGATGAGCAAAGCAAAGGTGCGTCAGGCAGTTATGCACGCAGTAAGCAGTTACCCAAGCCGCAGGCCTGCAAGTGGCGTAACCCAACCACCATTAAAGTTAATGTTACAAGCCAATTCCCAGGCGCAAGAACATCTAAAACAAGCACAAGACTTATCTTTAGAATTGTACTTTGAGGCATTTGCAGACCGCTGTTACGAGGATGACGGCAGTTTAATGGCTCGTGCTAAGGCTGGCGCTGTGCTGGGCCATGATGCCATGCTCAAGCAAGTAAAACAGTTAGCCCAAGAAGGCACAATTACTAGCGCCAGTGGGTCAATCTTAAGGCTTAAGGTGGACAGCCTTTGTGTACACGGAGATAATGATGCGGGTATTGCAGCCATTACATCCATTCGCCATTTGATGAACCAAGCATCTGCCGACCAGACATAACCTAACATCATGAACACTAGCCAAACACACATAGAAATAGCCAGCGAAAATAGCTACATCGTCTATTTTGGTGATCCTGATAGCTTACAGATCAGCCCTGAAATCAGTGCAACTATCGCTGCAACGTGTGAGCAGATTAAGCAACGTTTCAGTCATCGTTTGATAGACTTAGTGGCGTCTTACGCCTCCTTACTGGTCATTTATGACACCAACTTATGTGACCATTTATGGGCAAAAAAAGCCCTGCGGTCTATATTAAATACGCCAGAAAAGCACAGCGAAAATAGTGGCCAACTGGTTAAAATACCCGTTTTTTATAGTACTAAATATGGCCCAGAGCTGGCATTATTGGCGGAAAATGCAGGGCTTTCAATAGCACAAGTTATCGACATTCATAGCACCACAGAATACCGTGTCTATGCCATTGGTTTTGCTCCAGGTTTCGCTTATTTAGGTGAAGTAGACGAGCGTTTAGCTGCGCCAAGACTATCCACACCCAGACTTAAAGTGCCCGCTGGAGCCGTGGCAATAGCGGACCGCCAAACAGCTGTTTACCCTGCAAGCTCACCTGGCGGATGGAATCTTATTGGCCTGTGCCCTACGCCTATGTTCAACCCTGAAAAACAGCCCCATATGCCAGTAACAGTTGGTGATCGAGTACAATTTTTTGCTATAGACGAGCCCCAGTATCTGTCGATGGGAGGCCTCCTGCATGAGCTTTAAAGTTCTCCAGCCTGGCTTGCTTAGCCTGATACAAGACCTTGGCCGCTTTGGTCAGCATGACATTGGTTTGACCACTGGCGGACCATTAGACAGTGACGCATTTTTATGGGCCAATCGCATACTCCACAATGAGTCCAACGCATGTGCTATTGAAGTGAGTTTTGGTGGGCTGCAGCTCCTAGTGCAAACAGACAGTTACTTTTGCGTTACTGGAGCCGGCTTAGACATCAGTGTGAACGGCGTTAATAAAGCCTTATGGGCTAGCCACAAAGTGGTCAGTGGAGACGAGATTAAATTAGGCTATTCTAGCCATGGGTGTCGCAGCTACATTGGCATAGCAGGTGGGTTTAACATCAACCCAAGTTTTGGTAGCAGTGCCACAGTAATGCGGGAGAAAGTCGGCGGCCTAAATGGCGCTAAGCTTGCAGCTAATGATATCCTTCCCTGTGCCAAGACCACAGAGTTAGTCCGCCAGGCCTTGCCTGAATCAGACTGGCCACTCTATGGCCAACAGGGCAGTAATGAACAGGAAAGTGATGCCGTATTGCACCTACTACCGGGGTATCAACATCACTTATTTGACTCTACGACGCGAGCGCGCTTTTTTAACAGCCAATATACCGTTACAGATCGCAGTGACCGTATGGGTATGCGACTTGAAGGACCTGCTGTACCCTGTCCCTCTGAAAAAATGCTCTCTGAGGGCATTTGTTTAGGCGCCGTTCAAGTGCCTGCAGACGGCCAGCCCATTGTCTTGCTTAATGACCGACAAACCATTGGCGGCTATCCTAAAATAGGCGCCATTATAGCCCGTGATACAGCACATCTTGCCCAACTAAGGCCAGGTGACACAGTGCACTTTGAAGCCGTAGATTTATTCCAAGCCCATACCATCAATACCTTAGCGCAACTTAAATTTAATGCCACACCACTGCTGCACCTGAAGGATTAATCATGCCAAACGACCAACAAGTTAGCCATCAGATTGAAGACGCTTTAGTGGCCCGCAACCCCCGAGGTATGGCGCAGGTGCAACCGGTGTTAACGGCGGGCTATTGCCTAAGGGCTGCCCAAGTCTTACAGAATTGCGTTAAACATAAGCCTGGTGCCACAGTACTCATTGGTACTGGCTTTCCTGTAGTAGGCACGTTTGAGACCGATGGGCCTGTGGGCGCTATTGCTCTTTATGACACGCTAGAATGGTTAGGTGCAGTGCCCATTATTGTGTGTGGCCAACCTTTGGTGGGTGCCCTTTCAGAGCGCTACCGCACCCATGAAATACGTGTGGGGCTTTATGCTGATGTGGACGCTGATACCATAGCTGCCCTTGCGCACTTTAATCCCCAAGCTGTTATTTCTATCGAACGCCCAGGCCAGGCTAAAGATGGTGGGTATTACAACATGCGTGGGGAAAGTATTAGTGAGCGAACAGCGTGTTTTGATGGCTTTATGAACTGGGCCAAGTGCCCTACTATTGCTGTGGGCGATGGCGGCAATGAAATAGGCATGGGGAAGGTTATTCATGTGCTTGAACAGCTTGATATTGTGCCTGCAGTCACTAGTGCCGATGAGCTAATCATAGCCGACGTTTCTAACTGGGGAGCCTATGGTATGATCGCTTTCCTTGGCCTATGGCATGGACAGGATTTATTAGCTAAAATTGACCCCCTAGCCATTGTGCAGTACTTGTCAGACCTTGGCAGCGTAGATGGTGTAACGCGCATCAACCAACTTACAGAGGATGGCATGCCAATGAGCGAAGGCCAATCTGTAATTGATCAGTTACGCCAAATAACTGGCTTTAGCGATTAATGTTGTTAAGCAAACTAACTGTGGGAGCACACTGTGCGTCTTCGTAATCTCAATAGCTTTATAAAAGTAGCCACTTTAGGCAGCTTTCATGGTGCCGCAGCTCAGTTACATGCTTCTCAGCCTGCTATTTCTGCTCGTATAGCCACCCTAGAAGAAGACTTGGGTGTTAAGCTGTTTAAACGCGATCAAAGTGGCACTAAACTCACTGCTCGTGGCAGACAACTGCTACCTTTTGCAGAACATTTAGTGGCTATTAGTAATGAAATGAAAGCCCAGCTGCAAGATGATGCCCCTCAACAAGGGGTGTTTCGCATTGGCATAGCTGATACCGTAGCGCATTTATGGCTAAGAGATTTATTGAAAGTATGGCGTGAGCATCATCCGCTGATTCAATTTGAACTCACCATTGACCTTTCATTGGCACTTTACAAGCAACTGGAAGAGCATCAATTAGACCTGGCGTTGATGGTCTACACTGGACAAGCGATCTCTGTGAACACGCAGCCATTAAGTGCTCTGCCACAGACCTGGGTTGGCAGCCCTCATTATGCTAAGGGTAACCGCAGCATGGATATTGACGCCCTAAGCAAATGTCCTATTTTAAGCTTTCCCGCAGCCACAGGGCCTGGCAAACACTTACAGGAACTATTTAGCCAGGTGGCAGAAAAACCTAAATTCCATACCAGTAACTCAGTGTCTGGCTTACTAGCCATGGCCGAGCAAGGCGCTGGTATAGCATTACTACCGCAACCTATAGTAGAAGATGCGTTAAGGGCCGAGCGGCTTATCGCATTTGATGTTGACCCAGAACCACCAAAATTAAAGTTTTGTTGTGGCTGGCGTCAAGACGAGGACCGTTTGTTACCACAATTATTAGCCGACAGCGCCAGTCAATTGGTCAGTCAAATCATTAGAGATTAAGTTATGAGCATTGTTTACCTTAATGGCACTTATATGCCAATTGAAGAAGCCAACATTTCCCCTCTCGATCGAGGTTTTTTGTTTGGTGATGGCATCTATGAAGTAATTCCTTCTTATGCCGGAAAAATGGTCGGTTTTGGACCTCACATTGACCGCATGATCGAAGGCTTAGCTGCACTGGAAATTGAACTCAACTGGAGCCATGATGAGTGGCGCGAACTATGCCAAGAGCTTATCCAGCGCAACCCAAATACCCAGGTGGGTTTGTACTTGCACGTGACGCGTGGGGCAGATAGCAAGCGCCATCATCCATACCCAGCAGGTGTAGCACCAACAGTATTCGCCATGCCCACAGATATTCCCCCGGCACCTATTCCAGAAAGGGATAAAGTGAATGCCTACAAAGTCACCACAATGCAGGATCAACGCTGGCAACGGTGCAACATAAAGTCTATTTCATTGCTCGGCAATGTCATGCATTATCAAAAGGGTTATAGCCAGGGAAGTGGTGAAGTGTTGTTATTTAATGGCAAGGACGAGCTCACTGAGTGTGGTGCCTGTAATGCTTATATTGTAAAAAATGGTACGGTAATTACGCCTATTTTAGATAACCAAATATTACCTGGTATTACTCGACTTATTGCCTTGGGCGTATTGCGTGAAGAAGGCAGCATTGCCGTAGAAGAGCGCACTGTGACTAAACAAGAAGTATTTGATGCCGACGAAATTTGGATTTCTAGTTCCAGTAAAGAAATTGCTCCTGTTACTCAGATTGATGACAAGATCATAGGCGATGGCATGCCAGGCCCTATTTGGGAAAAAGCAGCTAAGCTTTATAGCGCCGGCAAGTTTAACTACTAGAGATCTTCCTATGGCCCGTCCCAGTCATATGGTTGTTGACCTTGGTGCATTGATTCATAATTATCAATGGGCCTGTCAGCTGGCACCCAAAGCACAGACTATGGCTGTGGTAAAGGCGAATGCATACGGCCATGGAGCAGTGGCTTGTGCTACTGCTTTAGAACCGTATGCACCCGCATTTGGCGTGGCTTGCATAGAAGAAGCTATAGAGCTTCGCAAGGCAGGCATCAGCAAACCTATCGTTCTACTAGAAGGTACCTTTACCCCTGACGAAGTGACTGTTGCTGCCGAGCAGGATTTTTGGGTTATGGTAGAGGATCCTACGCAGGTGCATGCTATTTTGAATGCCCATCTATCTAAGCCACTGACAGTGTGGATTAAGGTAGACACAGGCATGCACCGTTTGGGCTTAAGCCCACAAAAAGTAGGAGGCTATTACCAGCAATTGCTTAACAGCCCAAATGTGTCTAATCACATTGTGTTTGCTACTCACTTTGCCAGCGCTGACGAAACTAACAATAGTTTTACCTCAGTTCAGCTAAAGGTATTCATGGAAACCACTGCGCCCTTTAATCAGCCTGTAAGTTTAGCCAACTCTCCCGCTATCATGGCTTGGCCAGAAGCCCACGGAGACTGGAACCGGGCTGGTTTTATGCTTTATGGTAATTCACCACTGGATGCACACCATCCATCAAGTGAGGGCCTAAAGCCAGTGATGCAAATGTGCTCGGCGGTAACCTCTTTACGACATATTGATGCCGGTGAAACTGTGGGCTACGCTCAAAAATGGCGTGCTGAACGCCCTTCAACTATTGCCACTGTTGCTATTGGCTATGGTGATGGTTACCCACGTAACGCCGAATCTGGTACACCTGTTATGGTAAATGGGCAGCGAGCAGGCATTGCGGGTCGTGTGTCAATGGATATGATCACCGTTGATGTGACAGACCTGAATGACGTTAATATAGGTGACCCCGTGTGTTTATGGGGGAAAGGCTTGAATATCAATGAAGTGGCTAGTCATGCAGCCACTATAGGCTATGAATTAATGACCAGAGTAACGCAGCGCCTACCCATTAAATATACCCAATAACCTGCCACCTTACCCAACGACCCTAATCTAAGTTAAGTTCGTTGGGGCCTGCGGGCATGAATAGACATTAATATGCCTAAACTAGCCATTAAGGTCACGGCAGCTGTACCACCGTAGCTTACCAAGGGTAATGGCACGCCTACTACTGGCAACAAACCAGTGACCATCCCTATATTGACCGCTACATAAACGAAAAAAGTTAAGGTTAAACTTGCTGCTAACATTCGATCAAACGGATGTGTGGCGGCACCCGCAATCATTAACCCTCTAATCAATACCAAGAAATAGAGGGTCAGTAGTAAACACACGCCCATTAAGCCAAATTCTTCTGCCAGAACGGCAACGATAAAGTCCGTATGAGTTTCTGGTAAAAAGTCTAAATGAGACTGTGTACCTTGAAGCCAACCTTTACCATCAATACCACCAGAACCAATAGCAATTTTAGACTGGATAATATTCCAGCCTGCACCCAAAGGGTCGCTTTCGGGGTCTAAGAAAGTAATCACCCGTTGTTTCTGGTATTCGCGCATGCCAGTCCACAACAAAGGTAGCCCAGCAGCACCAATGGCAATTGCAGCAATAAGGTAGCGCCACAGCAGCCCTGCAAAAAAAATAACAAACGCGCCAGAGCTACCAATTAGTAAAGCAGTTCCTAGGTCAGGTTGCTTGGCAATTAATAATACAGGCAGCGTTACTAGCACCACAGCCACTAAAACATGAATGAGATGGGGAGGTCTGGGGCGGCTAGACAAATACCAAGATAGTGTTAAGGGGACTAGTAGCTTCATTACTTCAGACGGTTGAAAGCGTGGCAATCCTGGGATCTCTAACCATCGCTGGGCCCCTTTTGCACCCACTCCAAATAGCAGCACAGCCAGTAATAACAATAATCCAATAATGTAAAATAAGGGGATCCATCGCTGCACATTGCGCAGATTAATTTGGGTAATAATGACCATTCCCAAGAGCGCTAAACCATATCGTATTAGCTGTTTTTGCACCGCAGCTTCACTGGAGCCAGACCCAGAATACAATACCAACAACCCAAATGACATGATGGCTAATAACAACACCAGTAAGAAAGGATCTAGCCTAAGCTTTACCCATAGCCCTGGGCCTTGCTTTAAATGTTTCTGTGCATCAGGGGCCCAGCGCTGGAAATCAGCCATCGTTTTGAGCCCCCTCTTTAGCTTTAGCCTTAGACTGAGCACCCAAAATGCTCAGATCAAAGAGCTTACGGGCTAACGGTGCGGCAGCAGAACTACCACCACCGCCATTTTCAATAATCACTGCTATTGCAATAACTGGGTCTTTGGCTGGAGCCCAGCCAATGTATAATCCGTGATCTCGGAACCGTTCAGCAATAGTTGCAGCATCATAAGTGCTATCTTGTTTAATGCCTAACACTTGTGCAGTTCCTGTTTTTCCTGCCATCTTATAGCTACTTTCAGCGCCGCTGCGTCGGCCCGTACCCTTTTTACCATGCATAACATCAATCATTGCACTGTGAATCTTATTCCAATCGCTACTGCGCTCTAGGGCAACATCGCTAGGTTGCTTAGGGTCGTTGCGACCTATATCGCTGACCTTTTCCACAGGTTGATCGTCAATAGCTTTTATCATTCTAATTTGATGCCATTTGCCTTTGTTGGCAAGGACCATAGCCATGGTTGCTAACTGAGTCGGCGTAGCCGATAAAAAGCCTTGGCCAATACCTAGGTTTAACGAATCTCCAGGGAACCACGAGGCGCTTCGATTGATGCGCTTCCATTGCTGAGTGGGCAGAACAGCTTTGGTCGCTTCGGGTTGATCAGCAATTGTCACCTGTCCTAAGCCAAATTGAGCAAGATACTTTGTCATCGGGTCATTACCCATTATATGAGCAATGGCATAATAATAGGTGTCTACAGATTCAACGATAGACTTATGCATGTCAACTCGACCATGCCCACCTTCTTTCCAATCACGATAAAGCCGCCCACCTTCAGTGAGCTGATAATAGCCAGGATCCCATAAGGAGTATTTGCGAGATATAATACCTGAATCCATGCCGGCAATGGCCATCACTGGTTTTACCGTTGAGGCTGGGGGATAACGGCCCCGAAGTGCACGGTTGAACAGGGGCAAATCGTCAGAACCTCTTAAGGCTTGATAGTTAGCGTTGCTAATACCCGTAACAAATTGATTGGCGCCATAGCTTGGCGCGCTGGCCATTGCTAGCACACCCCCTGTTTTAGGATCAATCGCCACAATTGCGCCTCGTTTACCCTCTAACAACTTGGCTGCAGTCTGCTGTAATTGCGCGTCTAAAAATAGGGTGATATCTTTTCCTGGCACCGGTTCAAAGCGGTCTAACACCTGAAGCACTCGACCTCTGGCGTTAGTTTCTACAGTTTGGTAACCCACATTACCGTGTAACTCAGTTTCGTAAAAACGTTCTACACCCAATTTGCCCACATGATGTGTTGCGCTGTAGTTAGCACTGTCTAGTTTGGCAAGCTCACGGTCGTTAATACGGCCCACATAACCTAGGGCATGGACAAAGCCTTTATCCAACGGGTAAAAACGCACTAGCTCAGGCACAATTCTTACACCAGGAAGACGGTGTTGATTAACAGTGATTTGGGCAATTTCTGTTGGGTTCAACTGGAAGCGCAATGCCACGGGACTGTGGGGCCTGCGGGGTTGATTTAAACGACGGTTAAAGCGCTTTACGTCGTTTTGATCGATGGAGACCACTTGAGCCAGTTCAGCTAACACATTATCAATGCCTCGCCTGCCTCCTATGAGCTGCTCAGGCACTAGGGTTAAACTATGGCTGGCACGATTGCCTGCTAACAAAGCGCCGTTAGTGTCATAGATTAACCCCCGGGTAGGAGCGATAGCTTGTAATTGTTGGCGATTGTCATCTGACTCTGTGGCATAGCGCTCATATTGCCAAACTTGCAAATAAACTAAACGAGAGACAAGTCCCACAAAGACAATGACAATGAGTAGAAGAGCCCACCAAAGACGCGCCCTAAACTGACTGACTTCTTGGCGCTGAGTATCCATTTTTGACCAAGGCATAATAAGGTCAGTTACTTGTGGTAGGGGTGATTATTGAGCAAACTCCAAGCACGGTAGATTTGCTCAGCGAGTAACACTCGTACTAACGGGTGAGGCAACGTGAGTGGCGATAACGACCAACGTTGATCTGCTCTTGCCACACAGGTTTGAGATAACCCATCTGGCCCACCCACTAACAAAGTGACGTTTCGACCGCCCATACGCCAATCACCACATTGTTTAGCCAATTGCTCAGTGCTCCAGGGAGTACCCAGTACATCTAACGCAATCACGTGATCTTGGGCTGGGATAGAAGCCAGCATTTGCTCTCCTTCTTTAGCAATAGCGCGCTTTAAATCTGCCCCTTTACCACGAAAACCTAAGCTCAATTCGTGTAACTGAAGTTGCATGTCACTTGGCATCCGACGAGCGTATTCGGCATAACCTTGAATGACCCAAGTAGGCATTTTCGTGCCTACTGCTAGCAACTTAATTTTCATCTATACGCGAGGCTCGACGGCACTGGATAAATTTTCCTTCAGCGCTGGGTTCCACAAACGCTCAAGGTCATAAAATTCACGGGCTTCAGCTTGCATCACGTGAACAACAACGTCACCAAGGTCTGACAATACCCAGTCGCCACTCATTTCACCTTCAATGCCTAAGGGTATAACGCCTTTTTGTTTGGCTTGGAATGACACTTCATCCGCTAGCGATTTTACATGCCGGTTGGATGTGCCAGTGGCAATCACCATGTAATCGGTTACGTTTGATAAGCCACGTACATCTAACTGCACAATATCTTTGCCCTTCATATCGGTTAAGGCGCTGGTGATTAGTTTTAATAAGTCTTCAATGGGCATAGCCATAATTCGTGTTCCAAAAATCTAATTAATGCCATATAGGCTTTGGCTTGCAATGTATTGTGACACTGCAGGCGCTAATTCTGTTGCGCTTGGTTTATGACCTAGGCGCAGTTGCTGCCGTATCTGTGTTGCAGATACGGGATGTTGCCCTAATTTCAGGTGGGCCACCTGACCAGATGGTGAAGCCAGCAAGAGCTTAGCCTCATCCACTTTGTGAGTTGCATACCAGGTAAGCAACTCGGGATCTTGCGGCCAAAGACTTGCAGGCCGAGTAAGCACTAACACGTGCCCGTAATTTAGTAATTCTTGCCACCGGTGCCATTGCTTTAACCCAGCGAACGCATCCATTCCCATGCACCATATTAACGGCTTAACCGGGCCTATTTCTTGCCTTACTTCTGCCATAGTTAGCACACTATAGCTTGGTCCTTGGCGTGTGACCTCACGGGTGTCCATAACTAATTCGTCATGGGCCTCGATAGCCAGAGATAACATCTTGACCCTTTGATGCGTCGTTGCTTCTGGGCTTGGTCTATGAGCAGGTTGGCTATTGGGCAGCAGCTGCACGGGTTGCACACCTAAGTATTTACTCAGTTCAATAGCCGATGCCACATGGCCCTGATGTATCGGATCAAATGTGCCACCCCACAGCACCTTAACTAAGGCTGCAGGGCTTGAATTAAGTTCGGGTATGGCCATCACCAAAAACCACATACTTCTGTGATGTTAAGCCTTCTAAGCCAACGGGTCCCCGGGCGTGTATCTTGTCTGTAGAAATGCCAATTTCTGCACCCAGACCGTATTCAAAACCGTCTGCAAAAGCGGTAGATGCGTTAATCATCACCGAGCTTGAGTCGACACGCGCCATAAAATCGCGAGCTTTGGTGTAATTTTCACTGACAATAGCATCTGTATGATGAGAGCCATACACATTAATGTGTTTGATCGCTGCTTCCATGTCTGTGACAACTTTAATAGACAACACAGGTGCTAAATATTCGGTGTACCAATCATCTTCGGTAGCAGCAGCAGTGGTGCCTTGGTAGCTGCCAACAAGCTTCATAGCTTTTGGGCACAGGCGCAACTCAATATCAAATTCCTGTAAACCTTGAGCCAGCTGAGGGAGTAACTCATCTGCGCGGGACTCGGCAATTAATAAAGACTCCAAAGCATTGCAAACACCATAGCGCCTAGTTTTGGCATTGATGACAATATTAATGGCCTTAGTGGCGTCTGCATGTTCATCTATATACACATGACAGTTGCCATCTAAATGTTTAATCACAGGGATACGAGCTTCTGCACTCACTCGTTTAATCAGACCCTTGCCACCACGAGGCACGATAACGTCAACAAACTCCGTCAGAGTAATCAACTCGCCTACGGCAGCGCGGTCTGTCGTTTCAATCACTTGCACCGCTGCTGCGGGCAAACCTGCCGCAAGCAGACCTTGCTTCACGCACTGGGCGATGGCTTGGTTGGAATGAGTGGCCTCTGACCCCCCCCTTAAAATGGCAGCATTACCAGATTTAATACATAAACTAGCTGCATCAACCGTTACGTTAGGGCGCGATTCATAAATAATCCCCACCACGCCTAAAGGCACACGCATTTTACCTAGTTGAATGCCAGACGGACGGAAGCTCATTTCTGAGATTTCTCCCACTGGGTCTGCAAGCGCTGCAACCTGACGCAAACCTACCATCATGGCGTCAATGCCTTCGTCTGACACCCTCAGGCGGTCTAACATAGCGTTATCTAAACCATTATTTCGGCCGGCTAGTAAATCTTTTTCATTTGCTGCAATTAAGCCAGATCTAGAGGCATCTAAGGCGTTCGCCATAGCTATAAGAGCATTATTTTTCACCAAGGTAGGTGCTGTGGCCAAAACCGTGGAAGCGGCTTTAGCTTGGGACCCTAATTGCTGCATGTAATCAGCGACTGACATGATAAAAATCTCTTAAAAAAATGTAACAATACTAGCGCGCACATTATAGCCCAAATTGAACCTAAATAGAGGAAAAACCAGAGCTATTACTGGAATTTTTCTATTCTCCCCATGCCGGCACTAAGGTCTGCGGCAAACCCAATTGAGACATGATTCGCGCCACCACAAAATCCACCATATCTGCCACAGTTTGGGGCCTATTATAAAACCCAGGGCTGGCAGGAATAACCACCGCACTCATTCGGGTTAATTTGAGCATATGCTCAAGATGAATCTCTGAATAAGGCGCCTCTCGAGGCACTAAAATTAATTTACGACGTTCTTTTAAATGCACATCAGCAGCGCGCTCAATTAAATTATTACTTGAGCCACAAGCAATTGCTGATAAGCTTCCCGTGCTGCATGGGCACACCACCATTGCGTCACCACCACCAGAGCCCGATGCTACTGGAGCCATCCATTGCTGCTTGGCAAACACCCGTAACTGCCCCGTTTCTGCACCATACAATTCACTAAAAAAGGCTTGCATTGCCGATGTGGCAGAAGGCACTTTAAGGTCTGTTTCTGTTGCCAATACCACTTGTGCAGCAGAAGAAACCATCAGCGACACCTCACACCTTGCTGCCAAGAGGCACTGCAACAGACGCAAACCGTACTGAACGCCTGAAGCACCAGTAATAGCCAAGGTCACCTTGTAGGGTCTTTCTGTAAGAGATGGCGTTTTACCAGCTGTTTGATTCATAATTGTGGGTATAAGGTGAGTTTCATCGTTATTGTACCAGCTAAAGGCTCATAAGCTACCACCCACTACTGACACCAACTCACATAACCTTGCCATAGCGGAAAAGCTCGTCACATTAGACTTAAGCCACAAGACTTTTTGTAGTAAGTATCATATAATTGCGCCCAACTTTTATGCGCTATAATGGACATCCCTAAAAATCTCATGCTGAGCCTCAATCAAGCCTTTGAGCAATCCCAAGTTGACCCCCAACTTGTCTCCGTAGTTGACTCTATAACCATCACCTGTAAAAACATTGCCGAACGCCTTCGTGGCGGGGCTTTAAGCGGTCTATATGGATCTGCTGAGCAAGAAAACGTGCAAGGTGAGATACAGAAAAAACTAGATGTCATTTCAAACGACTTACTTAAGCAGGCCCTACTGGCTAACCGCAATGTTGCTGGCATTGCTTCTGAAGAAGAAGAACAGGCGATTGCAGGCAATGCAGAAGGCCAGTACCTGGTCACTTTTGACCCATTAGATGGCAGCTCCAACATAGATGTTAACGTTACGGTAGGTACCATTTTTTCCGTGTTAGCGTTGCCAGAAAACTGCACCCAAGTGACTACTGATACGTTTCTACAGGCAGGCCGCAAACAGATAGCTGCAGGTTATGTTCTTTACGGCCCTTCAGTAATTCTTGCAATTACTACAGGTAACGGTGTGGCTATGTATAACTTAGGCGCAGATGGTGATTTTTATCAAACTGAAGACCAAATCCAAGTACCTGAAACCACAGAAGAATTTGCTATTAACATGTCTAACCAACGTTTTTGGCAAACCCCCATGCAAAACTACGTCAATGATTTATTGCTTGGCGAAAAAGGCCCTCTAGGAAAACGTTTTAACATGCGCTGGATTGCTTCCATGGTGGCTGAAGTTCACCGCATTTTGACCCGTGGCGGTATATTTATGTACCCCTATGACAGCCGAGACCCAAGCAAAGCCGGCAAGCTACGCTTAATGTATGAGGGCAACCCCATGAGTTTCCTCATTGAGCAAGCAGGCGGCGCCTCTAGCGACACCCAAATACCCATTATGGACGTAGAACCTAACCATATTCACCAGCGTGTGCCAGTGATTTTAGGCTCTAAGGAAGAGGTTGAGCGAGTTAATCGCTATCACCAAAGCTAATGGCCACATTAGGCTGTGCATTAGTTAACATACTATCTATTAACCATTACTAGGATCAGACTAGATCATGAGCTACCAAAACATCCCAGCGGGTAAAGATTTACCTCACGACATTTATGTTGTCATTGAAATTCCAGCCAACAGCAGCCCTGTTAAGTACGAAATTGACAAAGATGCTGACGCTTTATTTGTCGACCGTTTTATGGCTTCACCGATGTTTTATCCAGCCAACTATGGCTATATAAACAACACGCTCGCAGACGATGGCGACGCCTTAGACGTATTAGTTGTAACGCCTTATCCTGTAGTGCCTGGTAGTGTTATCCGTTGCCGCCCTGTAGGTGTTTTAAACATGACAGATGAAGCTGGAGAAGATGCCAAGCTATTGGCTGTACCTCATGAGAAACTAACCCAAGCATACAATGACGTACAAGACATTACCGACTTGCCAGAAATGCTACGCAACCAAATTAAAGAATTCTTTGAAAACTATAAGAACCTAGAAAAAGGCAAGTGGGTTAAGGTTGAAAGTTGGGAAGGTGTAGCGTCTGCCAAGGCTAAAATCCAAGTGGCTGCAGCCGCATACAAAGGCTAACCAGTGCGAGTTTGCCCCATTGAAGTATCAATGGGGCAAACTGATAACTTAACCCTGAGTTAACAACCCTCTTAAGTCTATAATGCCTGCATTAGCCCGAGCTATATACGATGCCATAACTAACGAGTGGTTCGCCACTAAACCAAATCCTGAACCATTCATAACCATAGGGCTCCATAAAGTTTCTTGAGTCGACTCTAACTCCCGAATAATCTGCCGCAAACTCACCAAGGCATTTTTCTTTTCTAACACTGACTTGAAGTCTACTTCAATAGCGCGCAACAACTGAATCAATGCCCAACTGGCACCACGGGCTTCATAAAATACATCATCTATTTCTGACCAAGGCGTTTTGATTTCTAACTCACTTGCGGTGCTAGTGGATTGCGTTGCTTCAGCATCTCCTGCCAGATCTGTATTTAAACGTTTTTGACCGACGCTAGCGCTAAGGCGCTGCGACAAACTACCCAATCGGGTTTCTACATCACCTAACCAGCGCGTCAAATTATCTGCCCGGGCATAAAACTGTGCCTTACTTTGCTGACCATCAGATAGCCTGTCCAAATAACGCCTGAGCGCATTAACGCCCGTGCGATACTCTCCTTCACTTGACGGCAACATCCAGCTTTCACTATCAAAGTTAAATTGTGGCTCTGCAACAGCCAAATCCATATCTTCTGTGGATTGCGATTGAGAACGACTAAAATCTTTTCGCATAGCACGAGATAAATCACGCACTTGAATCAGCACACCGTATTCCCAATTAGGAATGTTATCCATCCAAACGCCTGGCAAGGAAACGTCATTTGAAAGGTAACCACCGGGCTTATCTAATAGGGTGTTCGCAAGATGCAATAAAGCTTTTGTTGTCGCTTCACCAATGACTGTTTGGGCACTAGGTGCTTGCGAAACATCTGGCTCGCTATTCCAATAGAAGCCTAACACTGATGCCATTAATGCATAAGCTAATAAAAGAGCGCTAACAGCCTTAAGTACCCAGTGACTGCCATCCACATAATCTTCTTTTAGATTGCGTAATCCCTGCTTGATGTTAAGCATTACTAATTCCCTTGTGTTTTGCTGAGCGTTTTACCCTGCATATAGCGGTGTATAGTCTTTCATATGCCACTTAACATAGCCAGTAGAGCATCACTTTTAAGGTGCTAATTACCATATATTTCAAGCTCATCTTTGCGGGCAAGGTAGCTGATTTCTAGGCGTGCCGGCCTACTGTGTTTAATATTAGCTCTGATACGTTGTTCTGGATCCGCACTATTCATAGCCTGATATACCCAACGCGCTTGCGTGTCCCTAGGCGCCACAATTAGCATAGTGGCTTGCAAATCGTGGGCTTTTTTGGCCAGCATTACTAACCACTGAGCTAGCTGCTTATCTTGCTGCTTAATAAGATGAACAGGCAAAAGAAGCTTTTGAGTACGCAGGGCTGGCACTTCGGTTGCTGGCTCAGATACCACAACCATTTGTTGCTTAACATGGTGATTTTCAATGAGCGCCCTCATCTTGGCCAGCTCACTATGCTTAGGGATTATTTTTTTTGCGCGAGACCAAAATACCCGTGCTTGTTCAACTTTACCTTTATTAAGGCTCGCTTTTAACAATACATAATAGCGTTGAACAATTTTTTCCAAGGCAGCTAAGGCCAGGGGGTTCTGAGGTTCTTTTGCTAACACTTTAGACAAATAATAATAGGCACTTTTAGCCTTTGGCGTGGTTAATTGGTCTTTTTCAAAAGCCCAACCAGCTTCGCCTAACCAAAAAGCAACGCTGTCAGTGGGGTTCTGAGTAGATACCAAAGGCACAGGTATTATTTTTTTAGCACCAGGAGCTACCGTTTTAATGACGGGTGCAGCCTTCTTAATTATTGATGTTTTTATCTTGGCTAATAGTATCGCTTTGTTAGGAGCAGGCGTCGTTAGATCCGATACCGGTGGCGATGTTGCAGTGACAGAAGCCATCTTCACTTTAGGCTTTACTTGAGTGAAGCCTTCCTGGATTGGCTCTGCCTGGATTG
>DCAT01000195.1:22141-22409 GCA_002312935.1 Oceanospirillaceae bacterium UBA1126
CTGGATTGGCTCTGCCTGGATTGGTTCTACTTGTATTAGTTC
This sequence comes from Oceanospirillaceae bacterium UBA1126, assembly GCA_002312935.1. Lineage (GTDB taxonomy): Bacteria > Pseudomonadota > Gammaproteobacteria > Pseudomonadales > Balneatricaceae > Njordibacter. The sequence goes on from DCAT01000195.1 coordinate 22,184, forward strand.
TAGTGGGACCGGATCAACTATGGATGAATTAGCCACTTTTGACGTTGGAATTATTGGCAGGTCAATTACTGGGTCGTTAACAACAGGTTCTGCTTTAGAACTAATTGGCTGCTGCGCAACACACGCTGTAAGCATTAAAAATACACCACACAAAAGGGCAGTTTGAAGTCTTATTAACAGGTTAACGAGTGGCAGAGGCATAAAACAGAATCCAAAATAATTTATG
>DCAT01000195.1:22741-22919 GCA_002312935.1 Oceanospirillaceae bacterium UBA1126
TAAGAGTAACAGACGCGAGAAGACTCCTCTAGGACTAAATAAAGTGCAAAAACTTCGGCAAATTCCTGCCAACCTGCTATCATCTTCCATTATCTTCATCAACTTGCTGCAGCAACGGAAAGTATTTAATGGCCCAGATCCTGCTACTTAATGGCCCCAACCTCAACCTTCTCGGCAA
>DCAT01000195.1:23302-23705 GCA_002312935.1 Oceanospirillaceae bacterium UBA1126
AATCTCAGTGTCAGCAAGCGGGTGTGACGTTAGACTGTAAACAAAGTAACGCTGAGCACGAACTCATAGAAGCAGTTCATCAAGCGCCTGATCAAGGTGTTCAATTTATTGTTATTAACCCAGCGGCGTTTACACATACTAGCGTGGCACTGCGCGATGCCTTTCTTGGAGTGAACATCCCCTTTATTGAGGTTCATCTGAGTAACGTGCATAAGCGCGAGACCTTCCGTCATCATTCCTATTTATCCGACATTGCCGAGGGCGTTATTTGCGGCCTAGGCGCTGACGGTTATCATTTTGCTATGGACGCCGCCATTGGCCGTTTGAGCAGTTAATCCTCATTGTAAAAATTATAGAGAGATCCCATGGATATTCGTAAAGTTAAAAAGCTCATCGAGTTACT
>DCAT01000195.1:24052-24172 GCA_002312935.1 Oceanospirillaceae bacterium UBA1126
TGAAATTAAAGAAGGTGAAGAGTCTGTGCGCATCAGCCGCGCATCATCAGCGATGATGATGGCCGCAGCTGCACCCGTAATGCAAGCTGCTCCAGTAGCAGCTGTCGCTGCCGTTGCTGC
>DCAT01000063.1:0-2133 GCA_002312935.1 Oceanospirillaceae bacterium UBA1126
TGGCAACAAAAGGGTAGACGTCTTCTGTTTACCGAGACTGAATCGTTAGGCAGAGATAACTGTAGTAAAACTATGCAAGCCAATGATTTAATGACTAACTCATGCGTTGCGTTAAATATATCTAACAATGGGTTTGACTGCTTGTTTTCGTCCTCTAGTGACCATAAGCTAATTTATCGATACGAGTTATTCCCCTAGCCATTTTGCTAATGACGTCAACACGTTCGAGGCCGCTAGCCTAAAATAAACATTTAGACCATTTTCTAAACGCCTGTGCACGCCCCTTGCGTTAATTCACACCTAGACTTATGTCTTTATGCTGCATACTATTGGGTATCCAAGGAGAGGCATAATGTACCTATCAGAAATAAATACCTACCCCATTAAATCTACCCACCCCATATCAATTAAGACTGGCTATTTGTTCCCTACAGGCATCGGTTTTGATCGAAACTGGATGGTGATTGATGCTAATGATGCCATGATGACATCTCGCAAATACCCCAAGTTGTTGCATGTTTCCAGTTGTATTGACGGCTCTAATTTACGCGTCATATTGCCACACCAAGATTTCTTGATCCCTTTAGTACCTCAGCCTAATACGCCTGTTTTAGTTAAGCACTGGGGTGAGGAACTAATGCCTGCGTGGCCGCAAAATACCGCGTTAGACGCAGCCCTGAGTGACTATCTAGGGTTAGCCTGCAGGTTAGTTTATAGTGCTAGCTTGCAGGACGATGATGTTATTCAGGCGGCTTCATTTGCAGATGCACAACCATTGTTGCTCACCACTACAGCTTCATTAGCGGCCTTAAATGAGCGATTAAAAGAGGCCATTGGTATGCATCGATTCCGCACCAATTTAGTGGTCAGCAATCTTATTGCTGACATAGAAGATGATTGGAAACGAATTCGTATTGGTGCATGTGAGTTAGAAGTATCCTATCCTTGTCAGCGCTGTGTATTGACCACCATTGACCCAGTTTCTCTTACTAAGCATGAACAACAAGAGCCTTTGCGAACTCTAGCGACCTATAGGCGTTTAGAAGAGGGTGGTGTTGGGTTTGGGATTAATCTTATTGTTGTTCGGGCTGGGCCGATTGCTATTGGTGATACGGTTGAAGTGTTAGCTTAGGGGTTAAACAAATTTTCTAAACAGCCGAGTGTCATCAAACAGAGACTCTAGCTCTTCTATGCGCTGTTTCGCCTGTGGCCATATGAGCTCTTGCACCTGTGCAATCATTGTTTCTATTAATAATAAACTACCTACTGACGAATCCCATGCTGATGGTGCTACGATTCGGGTACTAAATACGATATCGGTTAACCGAGCTATTGGGGATACCCATTGGTCTGTCAACAGTATGATTTCTGCGCCTTTTTTGGCAGCCATTTCTGCTAGCTTTAAGGTGTTATTTTCGTATCGCCTTACATCGAGGATGACAATGACATCACCCTCTTTTAAATTTAATAGGTAGTGCGGCCAAACATTTGATGTGGTTTCAATATGTGTGATGTTAGGTCTAATTACCTGCATATGAAGGAAGAAATAATCGGCTAAAGCGTGAGTAATTCGTCCACCAACGACATAGACGCAGCGATTAGGGTCGGCTAGTAGTTGGCAGCTTTTATCAAATTTTTGAATATCAATATTAGCTAATGATTGCTGAATGTTATCCATCACTGCATCAGTGAAGCGGTTTAATATATGTTCTTTTGGAGCGGCAGTTGTCCACTTGTCATGTTTAGCAATAGGGTTGGCGAGAGTGCTCTCAACTTCGCTGCGTAATTGCTGCTGATATTCTGCAAAACCGCTAAAACCGAGTTTTTGAACCAGTCTCCCTACGGTTGGGGTAGAGACGCCTGCTTTTTCGGCAATGCTTGTTATTGAACCCAATCCCGAAGCTGGATAACTGCGTAAAATAGTGTCGGCAAGTTGGCGTTCTGCGCGAGTAAGTTCGTTAAACTGTGTTTCTAGTCGTTCTGAAACTGCTGTTTTCGACATTCGAACACTCTCTATTTGTTAATTAATTTACACTATACGCGATTATGTAAAAACAACTACGATAATATATTGACAGAATAGTGTTGCTTGAATAATACTGTACATAATAATCCAAAGAGCACTTACTATGC
>DCAT01000063.1:2478-6414 GCA_002312935.1 Oceanospirillaceae bacterium UBA1126
GTCCGAACATGAAGTTAACTACTATTTCGGATGAAGAGTAGAATACAGTAGAAGACGCAGCGATGAAGTTCTGGGATGAGATCGCTGCAGAAAGTGAAACTAAGGCCAAGGTTGTCAAACGTTTGAAACAATATAATGCCGACATGGTTAAGGCTGGGCGTCCATATCGATATGGCTAACTTAAGAGGTTGGGTTCAGATTGCGTATTCACGTGGCCTGAACCACTTGATATGCATAATATTACTGAGCAGTGGGTGAAAGTATTAAATAACAATTCTGAGCGCCCCATCGTGCTTGTTTGCGAACATGCGTCCAATTTTTTACCACCAAATCTCAATGGTTTGGGACTGAGTGAGCAACAATTGAAAAGCCATATTGCTTGGGACCCAGGCGCTCTTGGTACTGCAAAACTAATGGCCCATAACCTTGATGCTGCCTTAGTTGCGTCCCAAGTATCACGCTTGATGTATGACTGTAATCGGCCACCCCATTCGTCTACAGCCATACCCTTAACCTCGGAAAAACAATTGATTCCAGGTAATTCTTCACTTACGCCAGCGGCTAAAGAGCAGCGCGTGGAGACTTATTACAAGCCCTTTGAAGCAGCATTAACACAATGTATAGACCGTTTGGTGTTGCCCTTGGTGGTGACTATTCACTCCTTTACACCCATTTATCTAGGCCAAACAAGGGATGTAGAAATTGGTGTTTTATATGATGCCGATCAGCGTTTTGCTGATGCCTTTATGCGTCAAGCTGGGGAACAGCCACGTTTTAATATACAACGTAATCAGCCATATGCCCCTACAGACGGGGTAACTCATACCCTTAAACACCATGCCCTGTCTCGTGGATTGCTCAATGTAATGTTGGAAATTCGAAATGACTTAATATCTACCCCAGAACAGCAGAAAGAAATGGCAGAATACCTTGCCAATTTAATAGACCTATCATTAGCGGAGAATAATTAATGAGCCTCAGTAAAAATACCATATCACCCATTGACGGCTCAGTTTATGTGCAGCGTAATTACGCCAATCAGGAACAAATAGACACCACTTTGCAAGCAGCTCATAAAGCTCAAAAGGACTGGAAATCTATACCATTGTCTAAGCGTAAGGCATTATGTAGCGCAGCAGTTCAAGCGTTTGTTGCGAACAAAGATACCATAGCTAAAGAGCTTTGCTGGCAAATGGGGCGGCCTATTCGTTATGCCGCTGGTGAGGTGGGTAGCTTTGCTGAGCGGGCCGAGCATATGATTACCATTGCCGACTCAGCCCTTGAGCCTGTGCAGCAAGAAGAAAAAGCAGGATTTATTCGCTACATTAGCCACGAACCTGTGGGTGTGGTTTTAGTGATAGCGCCTTGGAACTACCCATTACACACGCCTATTAACGTAATAGTGCCTGCTCTTTTGGCAGGTAATAGCGTTATTCTAAAACATTCTAGCCAAACCCCTTTGTGTGCAGAACGTATTTGTGAAGCGTTTACCAGTGCAGGGTTGCCAGAAGGGGTGCTGCAGTACTTGCACTTACAGCATGACGCCACAGAGGCCTTAGTAGGATCTGGGCAGGTTAACCATGTGGCCTTTACAGGGTCTGTGGCTGCTGGTCGGAAGATTGAACAGGCGGCTGCGGGTCAGTTTATTGGTGTGGGATTAGAATTGGGCGGTAAAGACCCTGCCTACATACGTGCCGATGCAGACGTAAGCTATGCTATTGAGTCCACTGTAGATGGCGCCTTTTTTAATTCTGGTCAATCTTGTTGCGGGTTAGAGCGTATTTACGTGCATGAATCTGTGTATGACGACTTTCTTGAGGGCTTTTTAGCCCTTACCAACAGCTATCAACTAGGTCGCTCTGATGATCCAGAAACTACCTTGGGGCCTATGGTGAGAGCATCTGCTGCCGATTTTGTACGCCAACAAATTACTGAGGCGGTTACTCAAGGTGCAGTGGCTCATATTAATCCAAAACACTTTTCAATGGATGAAACAGGCAGTCCTTACATGGCACCTCAGGTTCTAACACAGGTAGATCATAGTATGCGGGTAATGACTGAAGAGAGCTTTGGGCCGGTAGTAGGTATTATGAAGGTGGCTAACGACAATGAAGCGATTAATCTGATGAATGATAGCGATCTAGGTTTAACGGCAGCCATTTATACTCAAGACATAGACCAAGGGATAGAGCTGGGTGATCAAATTGAAACAGGCACTTTCTTTATTAATCGATGTGACTATCTTGATCCTGCGTTAGCGTGGACCGGTGTTAAAAATACCGGTCGAGGTTGTACTTTATCGAGTTTAGGTTTTGAAGCCTTAACTCAGCCTAAGTCGTACCATATTAAAACTAAGCTATAGGGCTAACTATGACCACATTTGATTACATTATTGTGGGTGCTGGCTCAGCTGGCTGCGTGGTGGCTAACAGACTTAGTGCCGACCCACATATTAGGGTGTGCTTGGTTGAAGCGGGTGGTGATGGGAAAAGCCCTTGGGTGAGTATTCCAGCGGGCATTTTTGGCTTGTACGGTAATAAAAAATATGATTACAGCTTTGTCACTGTGCCACAGAAAAATCTCTATAACCGGGTGATGGACGTTAACCGTGGTAAAGCCCTTGGTGGTTCCAGTGCTATTAACAGCATGGTCTACATTCGAGGTAACCGTAATGATTACGACGGTTGGTCGGCTTTGGGCTGTGATGGCTGGTCCTATGACGATGTTTTGCCTATATTCAAGAAAATGGAAGCTAATCAAATTGGTCAAAGTGCTGAATATCACGGTTTTGAAGGTGAGTTAAAGGTGTCTAAACAGCAGGATGCAAATAAAGTAGGCAAGGTCTTTGTAGCGGCTGGTAAAGCCGCGGGGTTGCCGGAAAATACAGACTTTAATGGCGTATCCCAGTTGGGATTGGGCATTTATAACGTTAAACAAGACCGTGGCCAACGGGTGAGTAGCTATACAGCATTTGTAAAGCCTATTGAAAGCCGCAGCAACCTAACTATTATGACTCATACACAAGCTTTAGACCTCATAATTTCAGGTAACACGACAGAGGGCCTAATGGTTGAGCGTGACGGAGTGCAACAGCAGTTATCTTGTAATAAAGAAGTGATTCTTTGTGGTGGCACTATTTTGTCACCGCGCATTTTATTGGCTTCAGGAATTGGTAATAAAGAGGAATTGCGGCAATTAGGTATTGCCTGTCATCACCATGTGCCGGGTGTTGGTGAGAACCTGCAGGATCATATAGATAGTATGGTGACTGTCCGATCTTCGAAGGTAGACTCTATTGGCGTATCGTTTAAAACGTTACTACCTCATGTATTACCTGCACCGTTTAAATATTTTTTGGGCCGCAAGGGCTGGTGGACGACCAATTATGTAGAGGCCGGTGGTTTTGCAAAAACTAGGCTAGCGATAGATGCCGATACTGACCCCGATGTGCAATTTCACTTTGCTCCTTTGTTTCGCAGCCACAGAGGCAGGAAATTTGAGTGGGGGCATGGTTATTCGGTGTTCACCTGTGTGCTGCGCCCAATAAGCCGTGGCAGTGTTAAGTTGGCCAATGATGGCAGTAAACGCAATGTACTGATTGATTATAACTTTTTTGCCCACGAACAAGATCAGCAAACGTTGGTGGAAGGCGTTAAAAAGGCCCGCGAAATACTAGCTTCACCAGAGTTTGATCATTTACGAGGCAAAGAAATGGCGCCTGGCAAAGAGGTTCAAACGGATGCTCAGATTCTTGACTACTTGCGCCATACAGCCACTACTGTATATCATCCAGTGGGTACCTGTAAGATGGGTACTGACCCTATGTCAGTAGTTGATCCAGCAACACTAAAAGTCATAGGTATGGACAATTTACGGGTTATGGACGCCTCTATTATGCCGTGTTTGACCAGTGGTAATACCTCAGCGCCAACCATG
>DCAT01000063.1:6718-23078 GCA_002312935.1 Oceanospirillaceae bacterium UBA1126
GTCAGCGGCAATACCTCAGCGCCAACCATGATGATTGCTGAGCGTGGTGCTGCGATGGTGTTGGCCGAACACCACCGTTAATGAGAACAATACAAACATGAAAGAAGCCTGTTTAAAGCCTCAAGATGTGGTGATTATTGGTGCCGGTTTTGTAGGTGTTGCCACCGCAATGTGGTTACAAAAAAGTGGTCATAGAGTGACCTTAGTAGATCCAAAACCATTTGAGGAAGGGGCTTATTTTGGTAATGCGGGTACTATTGCCACTTACGCTAATATTCCTGTAGGTACGCCCAGCACCATTAAACAAATCCCTAAACTATTATTTAATCCCAACAGCCCTTTATCAATTAATTGGGCATATTTACCCCGGCTTACGCCTTGGTTATTACGCTTTGCTTGGGCTAGTAGGCCCTCTCAGGTAGAGCGAATTGGTTATCAGTTAGGTGTTCTTTTAAGTCATTCCCATAGCGCTTTAGCACCACTAATTGAGGCTGCTCATGGGCATGACTTAGTTGCCAAAAATGGTACTTTATATTTGTATGGCAGCGAGACTGGTTTTGTTAAAGCAAAGCCTGATATTGATTTACGGCGCCGTCATGGCATTTCAGTGACAGAACTGACTAAGGCCGAAATTGGAGATTTGGAACCGCATTTAAAACCGATTTATGCACGGGGTTTATTCTTTGAAAATGCTCAACACCTGCTCAGTCCGTTAGACTTATTAAAACGTATGGGGGAGTCAGTCATTACTAATGGTGGCAAAATTATTACCAATAAGGCACTGGGTATTGATCGTGTGAGTGCGAATGAACTCAAGGTGCGGTTGCAAGATTCGAGTGTTTTATGCAATAAAGTGGTGGTAGCTGCAGGTGCTTGGTCAAAGTCCTTAGCACAGCAGGTAGGCGATAAACTGCCCTTAGATACAGAGCAGGGATATCACGTGATGTATAAGGGTGCACAGCAGGTTCTTAATCGGCCTGTTGGTTGGGCTGACGTGGGCTTTTATATGACGCCGATGAATGACGGTTTGCGAGCCGCTGGCACTGTTGAGTTAGCTGGTCTCAATAACCCCACTAACCCCCAGCGTTTAAAGCTCATTGCAGACACTGTAAAAACATTATTACCACAATTAGAGGACCACGATAGCGAGTGGGCTGGTTTTAGACCTTCCATGCCCGACTCTATGCCCGTTATTGGTCAGTCAAGTAAAAATGCAGACATCTATTACGCCTTTGGCCATGGCCATATTGGCGTCACCTTATCGGGCATTACGGGTAAGTTAATTAGTGAACTGATTGATGGCAAACCACCTAGCGTTGATATTTCCGCCTTTGCAGCGCAACGTTTTTAACCTGTACGTCCCCTTTTTTAATCTTGCACGACTTAAGACGTGGGCAAAGCTTGAGGTAACCCTTGGCTATTACAGGGTTTGATAAATTCTGCAGCATAGGCTTTGCGCGCAAATACGCGTTCTAAAAATGGCACAAAAAAGTCTAACTGTTGGCTATCATAGCTGGGATCAAAGCAATTTTGATCCCAGCGCTCGCAAAAATCCACTGCAGTTTGGTAATAAAGATGATCACTGTATTGGTCGCGCTCGTTGGGGTTCCATCCGGTTAAATGGTGCGCATAGTAAATCATTTGAAATGCCCCGTGGTGCTCAATGACCCAAGTCACCTCCTCGCTAACAAAAGGGCGAATAATTTCTGCAGCCATACGGTCATGATTTTGTGGGGCCAGACCATCACCTATATCATGTAACAAAGCGGCTACTACCCAATCGTCATTTGCGCCGTCGCGCCATGCTCTGGTAGCAGCCTGCAAACCATGCTCCAAGCGGCTAATAAGATAGCCATCTAGGCTATCTTGGCCTTGACGTTCAAGTTCGTCATGCAAGCGCTGAGCTGTTTTGGTATAAAATGAGTGCTCCAGTGCTTGCAGCATTACGTAATCTTGGTGACTGCCATGTTTCATTTGGGTAAAACTAACGGTGGCCATTGCTTGTGCTCCAGTTTTATTTGTTTGTATTGCCTTGGATGCCTTTAAGTTTATCATTTAAGGCTTTTTGTTTTTGCCATGCCTTGATATCAAAATTGCTCTGAGCCGGTTGGTCTGTTTGGAAGTGGCCATAGCGATCAACCCCCCTTACTAACATTGCTGAATCTCGTTGTTGTTTAAGTTGTTTTACAGTAGGGCTGATATATTGAATGTTAAGGCCAATACGGCGGTCATTAGTGAGGTTGGGCTGGGAACAATGAATGGTCCATCCATGATGAAATGAGGCTTGTCCTGCTTTGAGGATTGCGGCAATGCTCTGATTAGGGTTTATGTCATTAATAGTTTGCCCGCTTAGCAACACATTATTATTATCTTGGGTGTTGTGGTGTTTTTGTTGCCCGTGTTTATGGCTGCCAGGAATCATATGCATACAGCCACTGGCTTCGCTAGCGTCAGACAGTGCTAGCCAAACACTCACTTGGGCGTCTGAATCTAATCCCCAATAAGTTAGGTCTTGGTGCCAGCTTACGTGACTTTTTGTATTAGCTTCTTTAACAATATAAGCTGCGCTATAAAGCAATATATCAGGACCAATCAGTTGCTCAACAATATTAAGAATCTTGGGCAGAATGGCTAGTTGATACGTTGATTGCATCGCAATGTGGGCTTTAAATTGATAATGCATAGGCCCTCTCTCAGCCTCTACGGCCTCTAATATAGAGCGGTGGGCTAAGGCCTCTGAAGGGTGAATAATAGGCACGCCAGTTAAGAAGCCTTGGTCATCATAAAGTGATTTAAAACATTTCATCATAGCCTTACTCCACCCTAATTATGGCTGAAATAATGCCATTTTTCTGAGGGCTTAACAAGACTGCCATAAACCGGTGATTGGGCTTAAAAATAGCAACCATTAAGCAAACCAAGAGTCATTGAGGTTTTATCTGTTTAGTTATTTGGTGGGCCCGGTAAAGATGTCAGATTGAGATCATCTGTATTTGTCAAAATTTGCTAACCATTGAATCCGGGGTAAGGTAGAATAAGTCCTCGTTATATTATATACGTTTGCTATATGGCCAGTTTGCATCAAGATGTTCTTCGAGAGCTTGGGATATTACAATTAGAGTTACAAACTATTGGCTTATGGAGTGATGTCGCGCCCTCTGAAGAGGCTCTGCTGAGCACTGAGCCTTTTTGTTGTGACCTAATGAGTTTTGCAGAATGGTTACAATGGATTTTTATTCCCAGACTTAGCTACTTGGCAGAAACAGAAGGGCAGTTGCCTCGCAAAAGTGGAATCTTTCCGATGGCAGAAGGGGCTTTTAAAGATCTAGAAGATGCTGTTAAAGGCTTAATGGGAAGTATCCAACGAATGGATAGTTTGCTTACCGCATAAATATTAATTATTTACCTTAAGCTTTGGGTTTACGCAGAATAGCGTTGACCTATCCAACCACCAATAATTAATGCTGGCAAAAATACTATGGCTTCAGAAGGGTTGACCATCGCGTTAATAATGCCAGGGCCAGGACAGTAGCCACTGAGTCCCCAACCAATACCAAACAAACTTGCCCCTAAAATTAAACGACGATCAATGCTGATTTCAACAGCCATATAAAAGTGATCAGAAAATAAGGGTGTTTTGCGTTTCATAATAAAGCGAGATGTAAATAAAGTGACTGCCACAGCTCCACCCATAACGAAGGCTAAGCTTGCGTCCCAATTACCAAATGGGTCAAGGAAATCCTGCACTTTAACAGGGTTTACCATTTCTGAAATCACTAGGCCGGCACCAAAAATAAGGCCAGATATGAGAGCGATAATTAAACGTTGCATGTTTGAACCTTTCTTATGGCATAAAACTGCGTAAAACAGTGACTGTAATAATGCCTGTGGCCACAAAGGTGACTGTAGCAGCAACAGACCTGCCGGCCATTAAGCCAATACCACAAACCCCATGCCCACTGGTGCAACCCTTGCCTATGCGTGTGCCTATACCAACGGCTAAACCTGAAACGACAAGCAAAATAGATGAATAACCGGTACGTAATTCAAATTCTGTAGGCATCATCAAATAACCACCACCAAGAAGACCTAAAAGAAAGGCTATGCGCCAGCCGCTCTCAGAATTGCTGAGTGGGTTAAATAACAAATTGTATAGAATGCCACTAATGCCCGCGATGCGGCCATTAAACGCCAGCAGTAATGCAGCGCTTATGCCTATTAAAATACCACCGATAAGGGGCTGTATTGGGAATGCTTCAAGCATGATTTAAATCGCTTATATTAGATAAAACTAATTAAATTATACGTTAATAAATTCAGCTGTGTCAATTGTGTAGGCCTCGAGAACATAAGGTGTTTGTAAAAAATTTAGGTTTACTAGGAAAAAGCAAGCAACTGAGTGTCAACAAACGCCTCATATCGTGCTATGTTTAGCATTGTAAATTTGATGCTAATAATGTGGACACTCAGTAAATGCCAAGAAATGACGATATCGGTGATTTGCCTAGTTTAATGCCCGATTCAGATGAAATTAAAGGGACTCGAAAACAGTCTTCTTCAGCTTCGGTAGGGGGTAATACTAACCGTGCAGGTGGTAATTCTAATAATGAAGGTGCCGATGGTTCCTCTAGACGAGGTGGTCGGGATAGTGGCAGGCCAATTGCGTCTCCGCGTGCAATGCAGCCTAGTTCTCCTCAAGTAGTAGCAAAGAATAATGGAATTCTATGGGTTTTGGTTGTCACCATGTTTTTTGGTGTCCTGGCCGGTGGCTATTGGTCTTATAACAAACTAACAGATGTGGACCTACTCTTGATGGTATCTCGCGGAGAGCTTGATCATGCGCGTAAACGCATTGGTGAATTGGAAGCATTGGTAGTAGCAACAGATGTTAACTCAAATAAATCTGGTACTGTTGTTCAAGCACAGGTAAGGCTCGTTGATAATAGGGCTAAAGAGCGTAATAAGTTCGTCGATACAGAGATTGATAAGTTGTGGGGTGTTGCCTACCGTAACAACCGCCCTGCGATAGAAGAAAATCAAAAGGCAATTGATAATAACACCGCAACAGTAAAGCAACATCAAGAGAAACTGAAAACTCAAAATGAGAAAGTGAGCCTTCAGCAATCCTCTATTGCTAAGCAGAAAGTCCAAATAGAAGAAGCTAGCCAAAATGGTCAGCTGGTAGTGCAGCAGGTAGAAGACCAGCTGAATAAATTACAATTATTACAAGATAAATTATCTGGGGTGTTAAAGCGGGTTGCGTCGCAGGATAAAACGTTGTCAGACCAGCATAAAACTGACATTGGGCAAGCTCAGCTTGCTCAGCAGCATGCCAAAGATCTAGCGGCGCAAGATGAAACCTTGTCAGAACAGCGAGAAGCAGACTTAAGCCAAGCTTTGCGTCAACAACAGTATGCGAGAGAGCTTACTGCTTTGACCGCTTCTGTGGAAACCTTATTGCAACAAATCGAAGGCTCTACCACGGGTGACGATTTGGATATTATTACCAATCGAATTGGCATACTTGAGAGTAAAGCTAGAGTGCTAACTGCGATCGAACAAAATGCTAGTGAAATGGACGAGCGAGTTTATTTGATGGAACAATCTGCTGAGTCTGTAAGAGCTTTTCGCAGGGACACTAACCGACTTTTAAATGAACTCCAAAGTCAGATTCGAAACCTAGCTTATAGCCAGTAATCAAGCTGGATAAACCCAAAGGACTTCAGCATGCATAAGCTATCGCATCCTAAAATCCAATTGGGCCATTGGCCTACGCCACTTGAGCCTATGTTACGAATCAATGCTATGCACAAAGGCCCTGAGCTATGGGTCAAGCGAGACGATTGCTCCGGCCTTGCTTTTGGCGGCAATAAAACCCGAAAATTAGAATACTTGCTGGCTGATGCTCAGCTTGGGGGAGCAACCACTTTGTTGACCGCTGGTGGTTTGCAATCAAACCATGCGCGACAAACTGCAGCAGCAGCAGCGCGGGTAGGGTTAGGTTGTGAATTGTTTTTAGAGGATGTAGAGGGTGTTTCAGAGCCAGACTACAACCACTCTGGCAATGCGCTGTTGAATCAATTACTTGGAGCAAGGGTGCATCGTCTCACTGCAGGCCAAGACTTAAACGCGGTGATGGCTCTGCGTGCCCAAACCCTTAGGGCCTCAGGTCAAGAGCCTTATATTGTGCCGGTAGGTGGCAGTAATGCTATTGGTGCAATGGGTTACGTTAATTGTGGTTTAGAATTGGCACAACAAATACAGGTGCAGGGCTTTAGCTTCGATGCCATTGTTTTAGCTACGGGGAGTGCTGGAACTCAAGCAGGTTTGTTGGCAGGCTTAGCCTTAGCTGGGCAAGATATTCCAGTGTTAGGTGTTACTGTAAGCCGCTCCAGTGGAGAGCAATGCCAAAAGGTGTTGGCTTTAGTGCACGAAGTGCAAGCTTTACTTCAGCAACCCAAGTTGCATGAAGATCATGTGATTTGTTTTGATCAATATTATGGCTTAGCTTATGGTGACCCAACACCACCAATGATCGAAGCTGTGCGACTTGCCGCTAGCCTGGAGGGGCTGTTTTTGGATCCAGTTTATTCTGGTAAAGCTTTTGCAGGGCTGTTAGATCTTGTTCGGCACGGCTATTTTGACATTTCGGAACGCATTCTGTTTTTACACACCGGCGGTGCACCCGCCCTGTTTGCCTATAGTGACTGTTTGAGTGAGCATTAAAAAACCATGCTTTTAACCAAGGTGATTAGGTGATTAGGTGTTTTGGACTTTCAAGATGTTTGCCCCGACGCTTAAATGTGTCAATGATTATTCTTTTTAGGGCAGCAGCTACTGGCATTTGTTGATGATGGCGAGAGCTAAGTAGGGCAATCTGACGTTTTATAGGTGGTTCTTCAATTAACCTAAATGCAAGTTCATCGTTGTCCTTCGGAAAAGCCATCCATGGCAGTGTAGTAATACCTGCACCTGCTTCCAACATAGCAATTAATGAAGTCATATGGGTCACCTGCATTGGGGCAGATAAAAACTTTTGTGCAGGGGTATTATCAACTAGTGGTGTGGTGCCATTGCGAATAAGTTTTTGTTGGCCTAGTTCCATCCAATTAATAGTATTGCTTATCTGCATCCACGGATGAGCTTTACGGGCGACAAGGCCTACGCGGTCAGCGCATAAGTGAGTATGGTGAAGGTCTAGTTCGGTTTGCCAAATACTACTAATGGCTAGGTCAATCCGTCCATCGAGTACCTTATCTCTTAAGTTATCACCATTATCATCTTGCACTTGCAGGTGAACTAGTGGGTGTTGTGCTAGAAAAGCTCGAAGAATATGGGTGAGTACAGTTTTTGCAACAGACGGTAAAACACCCAACTTAATAATGCCAGACTGGCCTTGTGCCATACTTATACCATTATGTAGGGTGGTTTCATAATGTTTATAAAGGGCTTTTGCCTCAGGTAAAAAAGCCATACCAAAGGCGCTAAGTTCTCCATGACGCTCAGGGTTGAATAGAGCTGCTCCAAGTGATTGCTCAAGCTGCTTTATGGCCAAACTCACAGCTGGCTGAGATCTACATAGAAGGCTTGCTGCCTGGCGAAAATTTTTGCACTGGGCTACAGTTAAAAAAGTGTTAATTTGAGCTATTTTTATATCTGGCAGCATGGCATTAACCCTATCGTTCGATTTTTAGTTAAACTTATCAAATAATACATTTAATTAATTATTATTATCAAGCCTGTCGGTTTAAAATGCGGTTAACTAATATAAAAGTATGCCAGTTAAGGCAAAACAGGAGCTAAAATGAACCAAGTACAAAAGAATTACATCGCTGGTCAGTGGGTAGATGGAGAATCAACGGTTAAAAACATTAACCCTTCAGACCATAGTGAAGTTGTCGGTGAGTTTGCTCAAGCGTCAGCTGAACAAGTGGATCAAGCCATTGCAGCTGCCCGTGTGGCTCAGGTTGAGTGGCAGGCTACAGGATTAGAAACCAAGCAGCGTGTGTTGCAAGCTATTGGCGATGAAATGATTGGGCGTTGTGATGAGCTTGGCGAAGTGCTTTCACGTGAAGAAGGTAAGCCTCGTGCAGAAGGCCGCGGTGAAGTTTATCGTGCCGGTCAGTTCTTTCAGTATTATGCTGCTGAAGTATTGCGCCAGATGGGTGACACTGCAGACTCTGTGCGTCCGGGTGTGGAAATCGATGTGCGTCGAGAGCCTATGGGTGTTGTGACTGTAATTAGTCCTTGGAACTTCCCAACTGCCACTGCTTCTTGGAAAATTGCCCCTGCTTTGGCCTTTGGCAACGCAGTGATCTGGAAACCAGCTAACCTAACCCCAGCCAGCGCTGTGTTGCTTGCTGAAATTATTGCCAAGCAAGACATTCCTGCAGGCCTATTTAATCTAGTGATGGGTTCTGGCTCTAGTGTGGGTGAAAAATTAATTACTTCAGATAATATTGATGCCATCACATTTACTGGTTCTTTGGCAGTAGGCAAACGTGTTGCGGTGGCTGCTGCTAGTAATCTCACCAAGTTCCAGCTAGAAATGGGCAGCAAGAATGCCTTGGTAGTGCTGGACGATGCAGATTTAGATAACGCAGCAGATTGTGCCGTTAATGGTGCTTTTGGAGGTTCTGGTCAAAAGTGTACGGCATCTTCTCGTTTGATTGTGACTGCTGGGGTACATGATGAATTTGTGGCTAAAGTTAAAGAGCGTATGGCCAAACTTAAGGTTGGTGGCGCACTGGAAGACGGTGTGACTATTGGCCCAGCAGCAGACGCTAAGCAATTTGCACAAAATAAAGAGTACTTTAAACTAGCCCAAGACGAAGGGGGTCAATTGGTTTGTGGTGGTGAGTTTGATGACAGCAAAGGTTATTTTATGACGCCAGCATTATTTATTAATACCACGAACCAAATGCGTATTAACCGAGACGAAGCATTTGCTCCTTTAGCCTGTGTTATTAAAGTGGCAGACTATGACGAAGCCTTGGCAACATTGAATGACACGCAGTACGGCTTAACAGGGGGTATTTGTACTACTTCTCTTAAATACGCCACCCACTTTAAGCGTAATGCTAAAACTGGTTGTGTCATGGTTAACTTACCGACTGCTGGGACAGATTATCACGTGCCTTTTGGTGGTCGCAAGAATTCAAGCTTTGGTTCTCGTGAGCAGGGTAAATATGCCGAAGAGTTTTACACCGAAGTGAAGACTACTTACATGAAAGCTTGATTACTTTTATGTGGGTCGTAACGGCTTAAACCTGAAGTTTTTATGATTTTCATGCCAAGTTGATGCGCAGCTGATGTGTAACAGGAAAGGGAAAGAATGAGCAAAATGATGATGATTGATGGCTTACAATATAGCCATTGGAGCCGTGAAGTATTTGAGCAGATGCGAGAGGGCGGCTTAAGCGCTGTCCATGTGACTATTGCTTATCATGAACTTAGTCGTGAGACGCTGCAGAATATTGGCCAATGGAACCGCATGTTTGAAATACATAACGACTTGATTATGCCTGTTCACACTGCAGCAGATATTCAATCTGCACATGCTCAAAACAAGGTCGGCATCATTTTCGGGTTCCAAAACTGTTCTCCCATTGAGGATGATATTGATCTGGTGGCTATTTTTCACCAGCTTGGTGTGCGTATTATGCAGTTAACCTATAACAACCAAAGCCTTTTAGGAGCGGGTTGCTATGAGGCTACTGACTCTGGAATTTCCCGATTTGGTAAGGTTGTTATTGCAGAAATGAATCGTGTGGGCATGGTTATTGATATGTCCCACAGTGCTGAGGAAAGTACCCTGCAAGCGATTGAAATTTCACAGCGTCCGATTGTTATCAGCCATGCTAATCCAACATTTTTTGAGCCTGCCAAGCGTAATAAATCTAGCAAAGTGTTGTCTGCCTTGGCCGAAAGTGAGGGTCTGCTTGGGTTTAGTATGTACCCATTTCATCTTAAAAATGGGCCAAAGTGCCGTTTAGATGAATTTTGTACCATGGTTGCAGAGACTGTGGATCTGATGGGAATTGATCGGGTGGGCATGGGTAGTGACTTGTGCCTTAATCAGCCCATTTCAATTTTAGAATGGATGCGCAATGGCCGCTGGACTAAACAAATGGACTATGGTGAAGGTTCCGCAAGCAATGCGGCTTGGCCTGAACCTCTGTCCTGGTTTGAAACCAGTGCAGATTTCCCGAATATTGTGTTAGGGCTGCGTGAAAAAGGCTTTAATGAGGTAGAAGTAGAAAAAATAATGGGTGGTAACTGGTTAGAATTTTGTGCGGCGGGTTTCGGACCGAGTTAGCGGCCCAACATCTGCCTTTGTTTTGGGGTTCACATTTGAACTCTCCCAAGCACCCACAGCATAGGTTTTTTTGAGGTATTAGCATGAGTCAAATTATATTGCGTCCAGCTTCACAAGCCATGGACTTAGAGCGTTTAGGTGCAGGTTTTTCTAGTAACTTAAGTTTCATGCGGACATTAGTTCGACACATGGTAAAGGACCAGTGGGCTATTAGTTATAGCCAATTTGAGTTAGATCAAAATGGTTATGGACACGCTGTGTTTGATATTAAAATGCCTCATAGCAAGCTAAGCTTGGTGGTTTTTTCTCAATACTTGGCACCGGAAGATCGTAATGATCGGGTGATTGCTGAAAAGTGGGACTTAACCATGACTCTAGTAGAGGGTGAGGTAGACGACCAGTGGCTCGAGCGCTTAGCGGTTAATGTACCATTACAAGAAGCTGGCCGTGTAGATTCCCGCAGTTTGTGCTTATCGCGGGGAAACCGTAGTGCTCGAATATTTGATTCTTTGCTGGCCCAGCTGCGTAGTGGTCTGCAACCAGACCCGAAAAAGCTAGCTGAAGTTGGCTACTTGTACCGTACTACGGCAGTGTATGGTTCTGGTAAGTTTGGAGCGTGTGACTGGGGTAAAATTGCTCGTCAGCACCCTGATTTAGCACGTCCTTTTTCTGCTGAAATGTTGGTGTGCTATTTATTACGTCAATTTAGCTTGGATCAATTGCACCACATGGTGCACCAGCCTAATTACCCTGACGCTGTGGACTTAGATGTTAATTTACAACGTTATTTAGGGATTGGTAATTCTACTGGGCTGGGTATGGCGCCTTATTTAATTAATCACCCTTTATTGATGAGTCAATGGATTGGCCAAAGAGAACAGGCCTATGCAGAAGTTTTGGCTGAGCCGGTGGCCAAGGAAAAGGTGGCTAAGCTTCAACAAGTGCTATTGCAAGCAATGCAGCATGTGCGAGAAGTGAGCACGCTTGATGAATGGCAAAGTAATAATAATGAACAACTTTTAGTCGACACCCAAAAGTTAACTGACTGGTTAGCCAGTGATCAAGGAGAAGTTCATGACTGGCGTGAACTGCATGAATGGGCCCAGCAGCATTACAGCCTAGAAACTCAAGAATTATTAGTGAGTTTGTTGTTTGAGCTATATCCAGCCATTGTTAATCCAAAGGAAGATCAGTTGGCTATCAATGAAAGCCTTACCTACGATCCAACTCAGTCGGCACAGAACCTAGCTGACAGCATTCAGGAAAGTTATGACTGGGTATTTGACTATGACTTTAGTGAGACGGATGAGAAACAAACTTTTTGGTATTATTCGCAAGAAAAAATTGAACCTAGGCTTGGTAAAACTGGCGTTGATGATGGCGCTGAGGTACAAATGTTTTTGGGTATCGCTAAGGCTGTCCAGGCGTGCCATGACGACTTGTTAATGGTCATGGACCATACTAGGGATGCCAGTGTGGCGGAATTTTTATTGCAGAAGCCAAAGCACCTTGGGATTGTAAATCGTATCGCTACTATGTCCCAGACTCAATATGGAGAAATTCGAGCTAACCTGCTGCACAAAGACGTATTGCCTATGCACCTGTTACGATGCAAGTTGGCATTTTTTGGAGTAGGTAAGTTTGATCCAAAATCTGCATTGTGGGTGCGCAACACTATGTTTCAAGGTGCTCCTGTAGTGAGTGATTTAACTCATGAGTTTAATGACGATTGGTATTTTCCTGTGGCGCCTACATTGAGTCGTGAGACGCTTGGGAATGTCTGAGTTGATACAGGTATCAGCGAACGAAATTAAGTTTTTGGTAAAGCGCAGCGTTGAAGGTTTAGGCTTTCCCCCAGGTGATCAGTTGTCTGCAGGTATTAAAGCAGCTGCTGCTTTCCAGCTAGGTCTGGCTAATAGCAGGTTGCTCGATAAGGCGTTAGATGCTCTTAACAGCCTCATTAGCGCCCCTGTGCTGTTATCTTCAAGTAACCAAGAACTACAGTTTGACGCGCAAGGTCAATCTGCTTTGGTGCAGGTTGAATTAGCATTAGGCTTGACCTTGGCTAAGGCTGTGCCTCAGTTACGTATTAAACGGGTTGCAGCAGCAGTCTTTGCTGTGCCGTGTTTAATGAATTGGCTTGCTCAACCTTTGAGCAGACCTGCAGCACAACAATGTTATGCCCTTTACTTTGCCCACCATACTGGGGCGCAACGTTGTGTGCTGATCTCAGCAGATGGCCAGTTGTTAGGTTTGTACCAGCCTTCGCAGCGTCTTGTGGCAGCTGATGAACTATTATTGTGCATGGGTCAGGCCGACATAGATGGCCTACTTATTACTGACGGTGCGGATTTATTGGGTTGGCGTGAACGATGCCTGGATCAAGGCATACACCTAGATGCAGCTTTAGTTAGCCGTTTAAAGCGAATGATGCAGGCCTCTTTTGTGCCAGAAACTGAGGCATCTCGAGCAGGTGCTGGGCCTGGCTAGGTTGCTGCCTTAGGCCTATTTTTGTCCCATAAGAACGCCGATTGCCTGACTAACACTTGGGCTGCGATCTTCAGCTCTAAACGCCTCTAGTACCTTTATGCGTAACTTAGGCTGGTACATAAGTTCTTGCACTAAGCCATTGAATACGCCCTGATCTGCAGCACATTGGTGAATAAATAAACCCATCAGATCTGGCTTTAATAAATCTTCACTGCACTTGCTGGTAATCGTAGCTAATAGTTCAACTCCAACCATATTATCCTTGTCCAGGATCTGCTTTAACCAATGCTGGCGTGATGCTGCATCTGTAGATTGGCTAATAGCGCGCAAACAGGCCACTTTTTCACCATCATTGATGCTGGCCTCGCCGCGCAAGATAAAGGCCTTAGATACTAGGTGGTCTAGCTTTTGATTTTCAAGCTGTGCAGCGATTGTTTCAAGCACCGCAGCAGGCAATTGGCTGATTTTTTGTTGCCACTGCTGTTGCTGATCTAAACGCATGGCAAAATCAGCAAACCCCTGTAACCCTAATTCTTGCCAGTTTTGTTGTGAGTCTTCGCTACTCATGTAGCTTCGCACTGCTGGGTAAAATCTGGAAGCAGGTTGTTCTAGTGTAATGCTTGCTTGAGCATGAAAAGCAGCCATACGGGCCTGATCTGGCGTAAAGGCAAGGTTGCTGTGCTTGAGTTGTTCAGCCCACTCAGCGGAGGCTTGTTCATCTAACATGTTGGTGCCAATAGTCTCTAATAACTGATTAAGAAATTCATCGCGGGCGGCTTGAATGAGCAGGCCACGTTCATCCAGTGGCAGTTTAAGAAACCAAATTGTGGGGCTAGAGGCTCCGAGTTTTGGGCTTGTTGGTGACCAAGATAAAATACCGACCCAGGCATGGCGCAACCACGGTAGTGGATAAGCTTTTTGCCCTTCTTCAAATTTTTTAAAGTCTGTAGACGAAAGTTTACTGAGCCGACAGCCCATGTCGTATATGCGGTACTGACCTTGCAGTTGTTGCAGAAGATCACTCAAAGTTTCCATGGGTTGCATTTGGTCTGCTCGCTGGCGTAGGTTAATATGGCGCGTATTATATCAAGTTTTACTCAGTGGGGTGAGCATCGTGGAACCAAAGTGCTGGTGGGTATATATGGTGCAGACCCATGGTGGGCGCTTGTATACTGGGATTACTACAGATCCTCAAAGGCGTTTTAAAGAACATTGTGCTGGGGGCAAGTTAGGCGCGCGGTTTTTTCGCACAGACCCAGCTTACGCTATAGCGTTTGTGGAACCCCAGTCGGATCGATCTGCTGCAAGTAAACGTGAAGCTGCTGTGAAGAAATTAACACGGCAGAAAAAATTATTACTAGTTACAGCCTACACTGCTAATAATGCCAGTAGTTAAAGGTATATTGTTCAGCTTTCACTAATAGATGAGGTTATGTTTCTTTTTTGTTATTTTGACATTTCTTGGGCGTTAAACCGCTGACCAGTAACGCCTGTGCTGTCTGGGCCAAGCAAGTACTGGTAGGTTGGCATGATATCTTCTGGTGCTAAGTTAAGCCCAGGATCTTCGCCCGGGTAGGCTTGAGCTCGCATGTTGGTCCGTGTTGCCCCAGGATTGATAATGTTGACGCGAATTTTGCTAGTGTTCTCGGTTTCCTCTGACAGTACCTGAGCCATGCCTTCCGTTGCGAATTTAGAGACACTGTAGGCCCCCCAGTATGCTTTACCTTGGGCGCCAACACTGGAGCTAGTGAAGATTATTGAGGCATCATTTGATGTTTCAAGTAAAGGTAACAGTGCCTGTGTCATCATGAATGGTGCAGTGACATTCACCTGCATTACAAGTTGCCAAGTGCGAGATTCGTAGTTTGAAATGGGTGTTCGTTGGCCAAGAATGGATGCGTTATGGACTAAGCCATCCAAACTGCCAAATTCTCCTTCGAGTACTTGCGCCAGTTCGATATAATTCTCATCTGTAGCGGTGCTTAAATCTAACGGGTAGATTGCCGGCTGGCCATGGCCAGCGCGTTCAATGTCATCGTAGACAGCCTCAAGCTTCTCTATCGTTCTGCCCAGTAATATCACAGTCGCACCCAGTCGGGCGCAATCAAGGGCTGCTGCGCGGCCGATGCCGTCGCCAGCTCCAGTGATCAAAATCACCCTGTTTTTAAGTAGTTGTTCTGGTGCTGTGTAATCCAACATGAAAAGTTTTGTCCTAAAATAAATCAAACCAAAGTGGGCTTAGGTTTGATGAGAGCCCTAAGATTGTCCAGCGTGTGGTTTTGTGGCATAAACGATGTAATTAACGTCAACGTCTCGAGCTGTTAGGGCGTATTTTTTGGTGAGAGGGTTGTAGGTCATGCCTGTCATTGATTGCGCAGACAAGCCTGCCAAACGCATGTATTGATCTAGTTCAGAGGGTTTGATGAACTTCTTATGTTCATGAGTGCCTTTGGGAAGCATTTTTAACACATATTCTGCACCAATAATTGCGAATAAATACGATTTTGCATTGCGGTTAATAGTAGAAAAGAAAGCTTGGCCACCTGGCTTCAGTAGTTTTGCACAGGCTGCAACAACCGCGCTAGGGTCTGGCACATGTTCTAACATTTCCAGACAGGTCACAACGTCATATAAACCAGCTTCTTCGTCCGCTAGTTGCTCTGCAGTCATTTGTCGGTAATCAACTTTTACACCACTTTCTAAACTGTGTAGTTGTGCCACTTTTAGAGGGGCCTCTCCCATGTCTATGCCCGTAACAGTTGCGCCACGAAGCGCCATGGCTTCTGCGACAATACCGCCACCACAGCCAATGTCGGCTACTTTTTTACCGTGCAAGTGGGCGCGTTCATCAATCCATCCAATGCGTAATGGATTAATGGCATGTAAAGGTTTGAACTCGCTATCTAGATCCCACCAACGGGCTGCAAGGGCTTCAAATTTGGCTATTTCAGCTGGGTCAACGTTTTGATTCACAGTGGAGTTTCACGCTAGTAAAGTAATGGGGACGATTATACCGCGTAAATTGATTGACTGCATCCGAAAACCAACATCTATGCGGCCTGCTAATGATCGCTTTGTAGGTGGCAAATTAGCGTCTAATTGTGCTAAAGTTGGGCTTTATTTAGCGCCGGTTTTTGGCGTTCTCCATAAGGGCGCCGAAAGGTAAGCTCGAAGCGTTAGTCGCACAAGGAAATTGGCATAATTATGGCTGAAATGGCTAAAGAAATATCGCCTATAAATATTGAAGATGAACTCAAACAGTCCTACCTAGATTACGCTATGAGCGTAATCGTTGGACGTGCCCTGCCAGATGTGCGTGATGGTTTGAAGCCAGTGCACAGGCGTGTATTGTTCGCTATGAATGAGTTGAGCAACGATTGGAATAAGCCCTACAAGAAATCTGCCCGTGTGGTGGGTGATGTTATCGGTAAGTATCACCCTCATGGTGATACTGCGGTATACGACACTATTGTACGCATGGCGCAGCCTTTTTCTATGCGTTATACCTTGGTTGACGGCCAAGGTAATTTTGGTTCAGTAGATGGTGACTCT
>DCAT01000063.1:23472-23857 GCA_002312935.1 Oceanospirillaceae bacterium UBA1126
CTAGAAAAAGATACAGTTGATTTTGTGCCTAACTATGATGGCACCGAAATGATCCCGGATGTTTTGCCCACGCGGTTACCCAACCTTTTGGTTAACGGCTCCTCAGGTATTGCTGTAGGCATGGCTACTAACATTCCACCGCATAATATTAATGAGGTGGTGAGTGGCTGTTTGGCCCTCATTGAGAATCCTGATATTGAAGTGGATGAGCTAATGCAGCACATCCCGGGCCCAGACTTCCCAACAGCAGGCATTATTAATGGTCGTGCAGGTATTGTGCAGGCATACCGTACTGGCCGCGGCAGAATTTATGTGCGCGCCCGCTATCACGTAGAAGAGAATCCAAAAAATAATAAAGCGTCTATTATTGTTACAGAATTGCCTT
>DCAT01000095.1:0-174 GCA_002312935.1 Oceanospirillaceae bacterium UBA1126
GTTCCATCCTTTCCTTGAGGACAAAGATGTCCGTCTAATTGGTGTAGAGGCGGGTGGTAGCGGTCTTGAGTCAGGTCGTCATGCTGCGCCACTTTCGGCTGGCACGCCTGGGATTTTGCATGGTAATCGTACTTATTTGATGAGTGATGAAAATGGGCAGATTTTGCCTACTCA
>DCAT01000095.1:515-16332 GCA_002312935.1 Oceanospirillaceae bacterium UBA1126
TTACCCAGGTGTTGGTCCAGAGCATTCGTACTTAAAAGATACTGGCCGTGCCGAATATGTCATAGCGACAGATACTGAAGCCTTGGATTCTTTTAGGGAGCTATGCTTGCTTGAAGGTATTATACCGGCCCTTGAGTCAAGCCATGCTGTTGCTTATGCGTGTAAATTGGCTTCTCAAATGCGTCCAGATCAAACAATTGTTGTTAACTTGTCTGGTCGTGGTGATAAAGATATGCAGACCGTCGCCGATATCGACGGCATTAAAGTTTAAGGAAATAGATCATGAGTCGTATAGCAGCTTGCTTTGACGCCCTAAAGGCCCAAGGTCGTCAGGCCTTAATTCCCTACGTTACCGCTGGTGACCCTAACCCTCAAGTAACCGTGGGGTTAATGCACCAGATGGTGTCTGTGGGTGCGGACATTATAGAGCTAGGTATTCCATTTTCAGACCCAATGGCAGATGGCCCTGTAATTCAACTGGCCTGCGAAAGGGCCTTGGCCCATAAAACTTCGCTGGCTATGATTTTAGCCATGGTGGCAGAGTTTAGAGAGCAAAATGACACCACACCAGTAGTGTTGATGGGTTATCTAAACACGGTAGAAAAAATGGGTTACGACGCCTTTGTAGCGACGGCCAAAAAGGTAGGTTTGGACGGTGTTTTGCTAGTAGATTTGCCGCCAGAGGAAAGTGAAGATTTTGGTAAAGACCTTCGCCAAGCTGGTTTAGATGCTATTTTCCTCATTACGCCAACCACGACAGAAGAGCGCATCAAGAAAATCTGTGCTGCTGGCAGTGGTTATCTGTATTATGTCTCACTAAAAGGTGTCACAGGCGCTGCTGCAATAGATACGGACGCTGTAGCAGAAAAATTAGACTTGGTTAAGCAACACACCCAGTTACCTTTAGGTGTAGGGTTTGGTATTAGAGATGCAGATTCAGCTGCCCGTGTAGCCCAAATAGCCGACGGGGTTGTGGTAGGCAGCGTGCTGGTTAATGCGTTGGGAGACAACGCGAGTGATCCAGAAAAAGGGTGTGCGCAAGTCGTTCAAACCTTATCAGAAATGCGCCAAGCCATGGACACTGCTGTTTAATAAAATTAATACGCCAACACTGTGACTGCCGGTCGCGATAGGAGAAGCTATGAGTAGCTGGTTAGATAAAATTGTTCCTGCTGGTATTTTGACCAACCTAGGTAATAAAGACAGGCGCAGCAACATTCCTGAAGGCGTGTGGAAAAAATGCCCAAAATGTGCGGCAGCTTTATATAAGCCAGAATTGGAAAAGAATTTAGAAGTATGCAAAAAATGTGAACATCACATGCGTGTTCCTGCTCGTGATCGCTTGACCATGTTCTTAGATGCAAACTCTGGTACTGAAATAGCGGCAGAAATAGAACCTGTTGATAAGTTAAAATTTAAAGATGTAAAAAAGTACAAAGATCGTTTATCTGCAGCTCAAAAAGCCACAGAAGAAAAAGATGCCCTAGTCGCTATGAAAGGCAAATTGGTAGGCTTAGATGTAGTTGCTGTTGCCTTTGAGTTTAACTTCTTAGGTGGATCTATGGGTGCTGTGGTTGGCGAACGTTTTGTGCGAGCAGCAAATGTAAGTATGGAGCAGGGAATTCCTCTAGTGTGTTTCTCAGCATCTGGCGGCGCACGCATGCAGGAAGCCTTAACGTCTTTGTTCCAGATGGCTAAAACAAGTGCAGCCCTAGAAAAGCTAAAGCAGCAAGGCATTCCCTATATTTCTGTGCTTACTGACCCTGTGTATGGTGGAGTTTCAGCTAGTTTGGCTATGCTTGGAGATTTAAATATTGCTGAGCCTGGGGCCCGAATGGGTTTTGCTGGGCCGCGTGTAATTGAACAAACTGTCCGTGAAACGTTGCCTGACGGTTTTCAAAAAAGTGAGTTTTTACTAGATCATGGAGCCATTGACATGATTATTTCTCGTCACGATATGCGTGCCACAGTGGGGCGTTTGTTAAGTGCCATGACTCAAAAGCCTGCGCTGGTTATAGAAGCTTAATTTTGATGTCACAAACACCATCCTTTCTCCAAGCAAGCGAATGGCTTACTTGGTTAGAGCAGCAGCACCCAAGCCATGAAATTGACATGGGCCTCACCCGTATTCGACATGTGTCTAAACGGTTACTGCGTGATGCACCGATCGCCAAGCAAGTGATCACTGTGGCTGGCACTAATGGCAAGGGATCTAGTGTTGCTTTTTTAACCTCCATTTTGGAACAGGCTGGTTTAACCTATGCCAGCCTTACATCCCCACATTTTGTGCGCTTTAACGAGCGTATTCAGTTTCAAGGTCAACCTGTAGATGATGCTTCTTTGTGTGCGAGCTTTGAACGCGTAAACAAGGCTCGTTTCGATGAAGTTGGGGTGGCTACTGTACTGACTTATTTTGAATTTAATGCCTTGCTTGCTTTTGACCTGATGCAACGAGCAAACTTAGATGTTGCAGTGTTAGAGATAGGCTTAGGTGGTCGCTTAGACGCGGTGAACCTCATTGATGCTGATGTCGCAATTGTTACCAGTATTTCGGTGGATCATGTAGATTGGCTGGGTGATGATGTAGATGTGATTGGGCGTGAAAAAGCTGGTATTTATAGGGCTAACAAACCTGCCATTGTAGGAGCCTTAAATTGCCCGGCGTCTGTGGCTCAATATGCGCAAGAAATTAATGCTCAGTGTTTTCAGAACGGTGTTGATTTCAAAGTTGAAAATCACACTTGGAGTAATAGCTCTGGTTTAACCGTTAACTTGCCTGAAACCAAATTACCTGCTATGAATATGCCAGCAGTGGTGCAGGCCGTTAGCTGTTTAAGCTACGATATCAAGGTTGCTGATATCGTCTCAGGGTTAACTAAGGCGCGTTTAATAGGTCGCTTTCAAAGGTTGGAATGGCAAGGCAAGCAACTCATTTTAGATGTTGCCCACAACCCACAAGCGGCGCAGAATTTAGCAACTACGTTAGACAATGAAGCCTGTGAGGGCAAAACTATCGCTGTATTGGCTATGTTAGGTGATAAAGACTATCAGCAAGTCATTGCAGCTTTAAGCCAGACCTTTGATCACTGGATGCTTGCAAGCAGCCAAGGCATAAGGGGTTTATCCAGTGCAGTGCTTGCTGAAGAAACAGCTAAATGTGGTGTTGCTGCTGCCCAAGTTTCAGCTTGCGACACCCCAGTTAAAGCGTTTAGTCAGGCCATATCAATGGCGTCAACAAAAGACAGGGTAATTGTCTTCGGTTCGTTTGTAACCGTTGGAGCAGTGCTGGCTTTTATTGAGTCCTAAGTAGCATTATCGTAAAGAGGAAGAAAATTAGTGGAGGCAACAGTGAAGCATCGTATCGTAGGTAGTGTCATGCTGTTGAGCTTGGCTGCGATTATATTGCCATTTTGGCTAGATGGCGCAGGCCTAGAACAATACCAATCTACCCACCAACAGCCTCCAATTCCTGAAGTTGAGGTGATTCATGTAATTGAGTCTCTTGGCGTGGGCAATGCCCTCGAAACTGTTGATCCGAGCAGCTTACAGGTAATTGAGTTGAGCCCAATTATTGCTGTAGAAGAATCAACCACTAACACACAAAATACTAATATGACCAAGCTTACGTCAAGTGATAGTTTGCTGAACCCACAAGGGTTGCCCAACGGGTGGGTTGTGCAATTGGGTAACTTTGGCAAGCGGTCTAATGCAGCTCGGTTAAAGGATAAGGTTATTAAGGCTGGTTTTGCTGCTTATATGGTGCCTAATGGTGCGCTTTTTAAAGTGCTTGTGGGCCCAGAGTTAGATAGGCCAAAAGCTGAAGCTTTACAGAAAAAGTTAAAAAATAAGTTTAAAATGACCGGCATGGTCACTTTATACCAAGTAGAGAAGCTATAGCAGGACGCTCTTCTTAAGCATGTTAACGGGTCGTTTAATCAAGGTTATGTATGGAAAGCCTCAACGTTTTTGACTGGATACTTGTTGCCATAATCGCTGTTTCTTGCGTTTTTGGTTTGCTACGCGGTTTTGTTAAAGAACTACTGTCCTTGGCGAGTTGGGTGGCAGCTTTTTTTGTTGCACGTTTATTTTCGTTCAAACTGAGTGGTTTTATGATCGATTGGATCGACCAGCCGCAATTTCGTTTGATTGCTGCGTTTGCTATTTTGTTTGCTGCCACTCTAGTGGTCGGTGCTCTTATCAATAATGTTTTTTCTCGTTTAGTTTCTGCTACCGGTCTAACGGGTACTGATCGTTTATTTGGTATGGTGTTTGGTATTGTGCGGGGTTGTTTGTTGGTGATTGTCATAGTGTCTCTGCTGTCACTAACGCCAGTAAGCAACGACACATGGTGGCAGAGTTCTTTGATTATTCCTCACTTTATCTTGGTTGATGAGTGGTCCTATAAAATGTCGAGTAGTGCTTCTGGTCTATTAGACCTGTTGCCGCCAGCGCTCCTGTAGCGTTGTAATGAGGGTTTAAGCATGTGTGGTATCGTTGGTATTGTTGCCAAGTCTTATGTTAATCAGGAAATCTATGATGCCCTGACTTTTTTGCAGCACCGTGGTCAGGATGCTGCTGGAATGGTAACCTGCCATGATGGCCGGTTCTTTTTACGCAAGGATAATGGCTTGGTACGAGACGTTTTTCGTACCCGGCATATGCGACGTTTGGTGGGTAATATGGGTATTGGCCATGTGCGTTATCCCACAGCTGGAAGTTCTAGCGCTGCTGAAGCGCAACCTTTTTATGTTAACTCGCCTTATGGCATTGCCTTAGCCCATAACGGCAATTTAACCAATGCTACAGAGCTTTCTGAAAGCATATTTAAGGCTGATCTACGGCACGTTAATACTAATTCAGACTCTGAAGTGCTGCTTAACGTATTTGCCCATGAACTTCAACGCATTGGCCAGTTAGTCCCTAGCGAAGAAGATATTTTCTATGCTGCGCGTCAGGTACATCGACGCTGTGTAGGAGGCTATGCGGTTATAGCTATGATTACGGGCATTGGCATTGTGGGTATGCGCGACCCGTTTGGAATTCGCCCATTATGCTATGGTAAACGTGAATCTGAACTTGGCACAGAATATATGGTTGCCTCTGAAAGTGTTGCTCTAGACTCTGCCGGGTACACTATGGTGCGTGACTTAGAGCCTGGCGAGTGTATCTACATAACCGAGGGCGGGCTGGTATTCACTCGTCAGTGTGCAGAAAACCCAATGCTGTCTCCATGTTTATTCGAATACGTGTATTTGGCTAGGCCAGATTCTGTCATGGATGGAATTTCTGTGTACAAAGCGCGCTTAAAAATGGGTGAATACCTGGCGGATCAAATATTACGAGATTGGCCAGATCACGACATTGATGTAGTGATTCCCATTCCTGACACCAGCCGTACGTCAGCTGTTGAGCTTGCTAGTAAGCTTGGGGTGAAATTACGTGAAGGCTATATTAAAAATCGTTATATTGGCCGTACTTTTATTATGCCGGGGCAAACTCAGCGGCAAAAGTCTGTGCGTCAGAAGCTAAATCCAATTGAGCTTGAATTTCGCGGTAAAAATGTATTGTTAGTGGACGACTCTATTGTGCGTGGTACCACGTCAACCCTGATTATAGAAATGGCACGTGAAATGGGGGCCAAAAAAGTTTATTTTGCTTCTGCAGCGCCTGCTGTGCGTTTCCCCAATGTATATGGTATCGACATGCCCTCTGTTGATGAACTAGTCGCCTATGGCCGTACTGATGCAGAAGTGGGTGATATTATTGGCGCAGACCGTATGATTTATCAAGACCTTAAAGATTTGATTCGTTCAACCCAAGGTGGTGGTAGTGATATAGCTAACTTTGACTGTTCTGTGTTTGACGGAAAATACGTAACGGGTGATGTGGATGAAGCTTATTTAGCTAACTTGGAAGCTGTGCGCAATGATAATACAATGCATCAAGTTAATGTGATCGATGATGACGTTTCTCTAGCGACTAATATGCAAAGTAAGTTGTAACATGAAAAAAACAAGCCTAAACCAAAGACAGCAACGCCAAAAAGAGCATTTAAAAAACACTGCGTTAGGCACTCAAGCCATTAGATCAGGCTCTATGTCTGGTTTAGAGCAAGAACATAATGATGCCATTTATGCCACGTCTAGTTTTATCTATGGCAGTGCTGAGGAAGCGTCTGAATGTTTTAGTGGCAAAACTGAGGGTAATATCTATTCTCGTTTCACCAACCCAACGGTGCGCACTTTTGAACAGCGTATAGCCGCTATGGAAGGTGGAGCAAGAGCCGTTGCAGCAAGTTCGGGTATGGCTGCACTCACAAGTATCTTTTTAGGCCACCTTAGGCAAGGCGATCATATTGTATCGTCGGGCAGTATTTTTGGCTCTATTGTCGGTTTATTTGACAATGTTTTTGCTAAGCTAGGAATCAGCACCACTTATGTTAGCCCTGCAGATAGCCAAGCCTGGCAGGCCGCTATTGCGCCTAATACTAAAGCGTTATTTTTAGAGTCGCCTTCTAACCCTCTTGGAGAAGTGGGTGATATTGCTGCTTTAGCTTTGTTAGCTCACAGTCACAATGCGCTACTAGTGGTTGATAATTGCTTCTGCACTCCAGTATTGCAAAACCCATTAGCACTAGGTGCTGATATTGTAATGCACTCAGCAACTAAATACATAGATGGCCAAGGGCGCTGTGTTGGGGGTGTAGCCATAGGCAGTGAAGAGCATATGGAGCCTGTGTTTGGTTTTCTACGCACCGTGGGCACTGCTATGAGCCCATTTAACGCATGGGTGTTTATTAATGGTTTAGAAACCTTGTCTTTGCGGATGCAGGCCCATTGCTCCAGTGCCGTAAAGCTTGCACGTTGGCTAGAAGGGCAACCTCAAGTAGAACGAGTATTTTACCCTGGCTTAGAAAGTCACCCCCAGCACGAGCTGGCAAAACAACAACAACGGTTGTTTGGTGCGGTGGTTTCTTTTGAAGTGAAAGGGGATAGGTCTTCTGCATGGCGCTGTATAGATGATACGAAACTGTTTTCAATTACTGGAAATTTTGGTGATGCAAAATCTACTATCACTCATCCTGCTAGCACCACTCATAGCAAGATGACAGAGGAATCTCGTGCATTAGCTGGTATAAAAGATAACTTAATTAGGGTGTCAGTGGGGTTAGAAGACTACCAAGACATTCAACAGGATTTGGCTCAGGCTCTATCTAAGCTCTAGTAAATTAATGTTAAAGCAGTGATGAAGAGACAAAAAAGCCCTTATTCTATAATAGAATAAGGGCTTTTTTGTGCTGAAGCTTAATTAACGTTTAAGCAACTTCTATCGTTGGAATCACTTTGTCTGCAGCAGAAGTATAATCTGCTAGTTGGTCAAAGTTGAGGTAGCGATAGACTTCGTCAGCCATGGTGTCTAGCTTATTTGCATACTTAAAGTACTCGCTAGGCGTAGGCAATTCACCATTTACTCCAGCAACAGCCGCAAGTTCTGCTGATGCCAAAAATACATTGGCGCCAGTACCTAAACGGTTAGGGAAGTTTCGAGTGGAAGTAGATACCACGGTAGAGTCGTCTGCAACTCGCGCTTGGTTACCCATACATAAGGAACACCCT
This sequence comes from Oceanospirillaceae bacterium UBA1126, assembly GCA_002312935.1. Taxonomy (GTDB): domain Bacteria; phylum Pseudomonadota; class Gammaproteobacteria; order Pseudomonadales; family Balneatricaceae; genus Njordibacter. Next base: position 8,132 of record DCAT01000095.1, read on the forward strand.
GGCATCTCAATTCGCGCACCAGCCTTGCCAAAGATGTTGTAATAACCTTCTTCAGACAGTTGAGCGGCATCCATTTTAGTGGGCGGCGCAATCCACATACGTGTTGGAATGGCTCCACCAGCAGCTTCAAGCAACTTACCAGCTGCACGGAAGTGGCCGATGTTAGTCATGCAGGAGCCGATAAACACTTCATCAATTTTTTGGCCGGCAACAGAGGATAACAAACGAGCATCGTCTGGATCGTTGGGCGCACATAATATAGGTTCTTTAATTTTTGCCAAGTCAATTTCAAGCACTTCAGCATATTCTGCATCACTATCTGCACGCATTAGCTGCGGATCAGCTAACCATGCTTCCATCGCCAAAATACGACGAGCAATAGTGCGTTTGTCACCATAACCTTCAGCGATCATCCACTTAAGCATCACTACATTAGAACGTAAGTATTCTGCGACAGGAGCTTCATTTAAAGTGATGCTGCAACCGGCGGCTGAACGTTCTGCCGAAGCGTCAGATAGTTCAAAGGCCTGCTCTACAGAGAGGTCTTCTAACCCTTCGATTTCTAAAACCCGGCCAGAGAAGGCGTTAACTTTTCCTGCTTTCTCTACTGTAAGTAGGCCTTGTTCAATGGCAAAGTAAGGAATGGCATGAACTAAGTCCCGCAGAGTAATGCCTGGGTTACGTTTACCTTTAAAGCGCACTAATATTGATTCAGGCATGTCCAAGGGCATAACACCTGTGGCAGCGGCAAAGGCAACTAAGCCAGAGCCAGCAGGGAAAGAAATACCCAAAGGGAAGCGAGTATGCGAGTCACCGCCAGTACCTACGGTGTCTGGCAGCAGCATACGGTTAAGCCAAGAGTGGATAACACCATCACCAGGGCGCAAAGACACACCGCCACGGTTCATGATGAAGTCAGGTAGTGTGTGATGGGTTTTCACGTCAACTGGCTTAGGGTAGGCTGCTGTATGGCAAAATGACTGCATGGTTAGGTCTGCTGAAAAGCCTAGACAAGCAAGGTCTTTCAATTCATCACGGGTCATTGGCCCAGTGGTGTCTTGGGAGCCTACGGTGGTCATTTTTGGTTCGCAATAAGTGCCAGGGCGAATTCCTAAAGTGCCACAGGCCTTACCCACCATTTTTTGGGCCAAGGTGTAGCCTTTGCCCGAGTCTACAGGGGGTTTAGGCACCTGGAAAACATCTGTCGCAGCCATTCCCAGCGCGGTGCGGGCTCGGTCTGTAAGGCCACGGCCAATGATTAGTGGAATGCGTCCACCAGCTCTAACTTCATCTAAAATAATATTAGTTTTGAGCTCAAAGTGGCTAAGCTCTTCACCTGTTTCATGGTTAGACACAATGCCTTTATATGGGTAGATATCAATCACATCCCCCATGTGCATATTAGATACGTCCATTTCTATAGGCAGTGCACCTGCGTCTTCCATTGTGTTGAAAAAGATAGGCGCAATTTTTGACCCAAAGCAAAAGCCACCGGCTCTTTTATTGGGCACTGCTGGAATGTCGTCACCGAAGAACCATAATACTGAGTTGGTTGCCGACTTACGCGAAGAACCCGTGCCCACAACATCACCGACATAAACCACGGGAAAGCCTTTAGCCTTGATGGTCTCAATCTGTTTGAGAGGCCCAGTAGTGCCATGATCGTCAGGCTTAATTCCATCGCGTTCCATTTTGAACATTGAATTGGCATGCAGTGGAATATCTGGGCGAGTAAAAGCATCTGGTGCTGGGGAAAGGTCATCAGTGTTAGTTTCTCCAGTCACTTTAAATACGGTTAAGGTGATCTTATCTTCTAACTGCTTGCGGGAAGTAAACCATTCGCCAGCCGCCCATGATTGCATCACTTGCATGGCATAAGCGTTACCATTTTTGGCTTTTTCATCTACGTCATGAAAGGCGTCAAACATTAATAAAGTATGAGACAGTGCTGTAACTGCAGTGGCTGCTAAATCGTCATTATCTAAGCAGGCAATTAGGGCTTCAATGTTGTAACCACCTAACATGGTACCTAAAATTTCGGTTGCTTCAACCGGGCTCACTAGGCTAGACGTTACGTCACCTGTGGTAATGGCTGACAAAAAGCTCGCCTTTACGTAGGCGGCCTGGTCAACCCCAGCAGGCACACGATTGCGTAGCAAATCTATTAGTGTAGATTCTTCACCGGTAGGTGGGTTTTTTAGTAGTTCAACAAGGTCTGCTGTTTGTTCTGCACTAAGTGGCTCGGGGGGAATGCCTTGAATGGCTCGCTCGGCAACATGGGTACGGTAAGCTTCTAACATGGTCTAGCCTCTAATGGCCTTGAACCTTAAATGTCGATGGTTCAAAGAAATAATCAATTTAACTCGTATATATTCCTTAATGGTAGCATAAATGCCTGCTTATCTCTAGTTCTAGGGCATGTGCATTAGTTTAGTTAATAAGTTTAACTTATTGATATTATTACTAATAATTTCTATCTATACAGTGTATTTATTGGCTATTTTTTTAACACGGGTAATCCCTAGGTGGGTAGTCCTAGACGCTGTTAGCCTCTGTGGGTACAATGCGGCTCGTTTATACAATTAGTCTTAGGTTAAGTTTGTGCCACTATCGGAACTAAAGCAGTTTTTAGGGTGTAGTACCCCCAAAGCCTGGGTTGAAAAAGCGTTACAAGAACAAGATTTGTTGCTTATTGACCACGCTCATTGTGAGAAGAAAGCCGCATCAACGGCTATGCAGTTGATGTTTCGTCATCCAACTCGCGCCAATTTGTTGACTAAAATGTCGCGCCTAGCCAAAGAAGAACTGATCCACTTTGAACAAGTCTGCCGAATAATGCGGCAGCGTGGCATCGTTTATGATCACCTAGATGCTTGTCGCTACGTTGGCGGGCTGCGGCAACTAGTGCGTACACATGAGCCAGCTAAGCTAATGGATACCTTAATAGTGGGCGCGTTTGTTGAAGCTAGGTCGTGCGAGCGGTTCGATGCGCTGATACCCCACTTGGACGAATCCTTGGCTAAGTTCTACTCCTCATTATTAAAATCTGAAGCGAGGCATTATCAAGATTACTTGTCTTTAGCCCTAGATGTGGCAATGGAGCCTGGCGCCACAGGATTGCAGGATTATCATCAGCGTATTGCTTTGGTGCGAGACCTAGAAGTGCAACTTATTTGTGCTGAAGACTCAATGTTCCGCTTTCATAGTGGAATACCTGCTAAAGCTAATTTAGTGAACACTAACAAGGATGTTAAATATGAACAATAAAGCCATACAGGCTAATTTATTAATGCTACTGGCTGCTGGTATCTGGGGTTTTGCCTTTGTTGCCCAGCGTGTGGGTATGGAAACAATGGGGCCACATTGGTTCAACAGCTTACGGTTTTTTATAGGTGTAGTCGCTTTAGTTCCTGTGGTGCTGTGGATAGGTCGGAATAAGGCTAAAACTATTGATCAAGAGAATGAGCTTAAATCGTCTAACAAAGCATTAATGTTGGGAGGTTTGGCGGCTGGTTTCCTTTTATTTGTAGGGGCTACGTTTCAACAAGTAGGTTTACAATACACCACTGCAGGTAAGGCTGGCTTTATTACTGGGATGTATATCTTTTTTGTGCCTCTGATTGGACTTTTCTTCCGTATGAAAACTGGCTTAGGTACATGGGTTGGTGCTGTTGTTGCATTATGGGGATTGTATCTTTTGAGCATTAACGAAGACTTTACCCTTAGTAAAGGCGACACCTTACAGTTAATTTGTGCAGTGGCATTTGCCGGACATGTGTTAATGATTGGCTACCTTGCATCAAAAATGGATACTGTGAAGTTGTCTTTAATCCAATTTTTTGTCGCAGGTATTTTAGCCATGGGTTTGGCTTTGTATAGTGAACAGCTTACTTGGGAAATGATTGCTTCAACAGCTGTACCACTTTTATTTGCTGGCGTTATGTCTACGGGTATAGCGTACACCCTGCAAACCATAGCACAGCAGCATGCCCACCCATCTCACGCAGCTATTATTTTGAGTTCAGAAGGCGTTTTTGCTGTCATAGGTGGCTTTTTGCTACTAAATGAAGTGTTGCCACCCAAAGGTTTATTGGGATGTGGTTTAATCTTGGTGGGAATGCTGATGTCTCAGTTAATGCCACGTTTGCGATTGCCGCAGCGACATAAACCCGTTTAACTGGAAACCTATTTTTATGCTTAGTCACCTAACGCCAGTATGTCCACCGCAACTGCTTAAACAAGCTCAAGCATTGCCAGCCATGACGACAGCTGTCGTTAATGCCGGTTCTGAACTGGCCTTAGAAAGTGCCAAGTTGGCCTTTGAGGCGGGTATTATTGTACCCGTATTAGTTGGTGATGAAACTGCTATTCATGCTGCAGCAAAGGCCATTGATTGGTCTATTAGTCGTTTTAAGCTTATCGCAAGTAATGGCGAAGAAGATGCAGCCGAAAAAGCAGTGCAATGCATACATCAAGGTACTGCGCAGCTATTGATGAAAGGTAATGTACATACAGACGTGCTGATTCGGGCACTGTTGAATAAACAACATGGGCTAAGAACAGGCGAGCGATTAAGCCACTTATTTCATATGTCGGTGCCAGGCAATAGTCGTGTTCTATGTATTACCGACGCCGTAGTTAATGTATTGCCTGATACCAAGACCCAGCTGAGTATTCTGCGCGGTGCAACAGATGTTATGCACGCTTTAGGTAATGCAAAGCCAAAAATTGCCTTGCTGTCAGCAACAGAGGTGGTGACTCAAGCGATGCCTTCTAGCTCTAATGCTAAAGAACTCTTAGGAGCTATGTTGGAGCAAGATCACCTTGCAGCTGAAGTGTTTGGCCCCTTAGCTTTTGATGGTGCTGTGTCGCCAGAAGCGGCTAGACTAAAAGGTATAGACAGCCCTGTTGCAGGTTATGCAGATGTGCTTTTAGTGCCTAATATCGAAACAGGCAACGCTATCTTTAAACAAATGGTGTACTTTAATGGGGCCACTGCGGCGGGCGTGTTGATGGGGGCAAGGGTGCCTGTAATGCTTACTTCTCGTGCAGACCCCCCGGCAGCTAGGCTTGCCTCTGCCGCTCTTGCGGTAATTTATGCCCATTATTTGAGTCAAAAATCATAAAGGCTTTAAGCGCATGCCCCTAGAAGTATTTTTTGCAGTGTTGCTAGCGGCTGCGCTGCATGCTGGCTGGAATGCCTTAGTTAAAATAAATGCCGAACCCATTATTGCTATGGGATTAATTATGGTGTGTATCAGCATTGTGGCGCTAGTGCTAATACCCTTTGTAGATTTTCCACCGGCTCAAATGTGGCCCTGGTTGATTGGCACTTTAGGTTTACACTTTGGTTATAAGGTGTTTCTAGTGAAAGCCTACACCCAAGGTGATTTTGGCCAAGTTTATCCTATTGCTAGAGGTAGCGGTCCAGTATGGGTTCTCCTAGCTAGTTTGGTGTTTTTTGGCGCAGAATTTACCCGAATTCAGATTGTAGCAGTGTTACTAATCACCAGCGGAGTAGCAATTCTGGCTCGCTTTAAGCGAGGAAAACCTTTAACTGCAGGCTTTTACTACGCTGTGGTAACTGGGTTGTGGATTGCTGGCTACACTATGGTGGACGGCTATACAGTGAACCAAATAGGTCACCTCAATAGTTTTGTGGTGTGGATGTTCTTTTTAGACGGCATGATCGCTACTGTTTGGGCCTACCGCTATAACCCTAAAGTGTTTGTAGTGAGCTTAACTCAGCATTGGTTCGTTGCCATTGGCGGTGGCGCTATGTCTATGGCATCTTATTGGATCTGTTTGTGGGCCATGACTCAGGCCCCAGTTGCTATTGTTGCTGCCTTAAGGGAGACATCTGTACTATTCGGTGCGTTGTTAAGTACCTACATGTTTAAGGAAACACTGGGGCGTAGCAGGTGGATCTCAGCGGTGGTTATCTGTTCTGGCTTGGTGCTTATTAAGCTGGCTTAAGGTTGCCTAACTAGTCTGAGAAAGCACCATTTGATGCATAATTTGAGCAAGCTTCTCAATTCCAGGCTCTATTAGCTTCGGGTTAATAGACGAGTAACCCAAGCGGAAGTAATTTAATGGTGGAGTATCACCTAAAAAGTGAATATCACCTGCTTCAATTAAAATGCCGTGTTCTGCAGCTTGTGCCTTTAGCGCCCTAGCATCTAGGTTTATTGGGCCTTTAACCCAATAACAGGAACCCCCAAAAGTAGGTTGTTCGGCTAACCCAGGCATGTGCTTTTGTAGAGCTTCTGCCATAATCTTGTGGCGCTCTTGGTAGGCTTTTACCAAAGTTGCAGCTAATGAATCGTAATAACCTCGTGCAATAAATAACCCGATACTTCGTTGGTTGTTAGCGGGTGGGTGGCGAATCATTAAGCGTCGTAAAGACCGTGCTTCGGCAATTAATTCTTTGCTTGCAACGAGGTAACCAATCCGTAAGCCAGGGGCTAAAGTTTTAGAAAAACTGCCAATGTAAATAACACGTCCGTGTTTGTCTAAGCTTTTTAGAGCAGGTGAGGGCGCTTGATGAAAGTTTGCTTCACATTCATAGTCGTCTTCAATAATAAGAAAATCTTCTTGGCTAGCCATTTCTAAAAGCTTACGACGACGGTCTAAGGGCATAGTGACTGTGGTCGGATATTGGTGACTTGGTGTGACATACACGCAGTCACATTCTGCAAGGCCCTCGTCTACAATAAGACCCTCCTCATCAATAGGTAGCGCTTTAAGCTTGGAAGGATTAAGGCTAGCAATGTTGCGCATGTCCACATAACCCGGATCTTCTAAGCCCATGGTGGTGTTTTTATCAAGCAACAGTTTGGCTAGCATGTATAAGCTGTGCTGGCAGCCTATGGTGATTAATATCTCTTCTGGTGCTGCCCAAACGCCGCGGCGGGGAAGAATGCGCGTATGAATTTGCTCAATAAGCATGGGGTCATCAGCCACAAAGTGGTCGGCAGCCCAACTACGTATAGCAGGGACACTGACATTATCACGGCAACATTCACGCCAGTGGTTGGTAGGGAATAGGTCTGGATCAAATTGACCGTATATAAATGGATATTGATAGTTCTGCCAATCCGCAGGTTTAGTTATATTATCTTGCTCGGTTGGATGTAGTTTAAAGCGGCCCTGCCAATCTGGCTTAGTACCCAAAGTATGACGTTCGTCTGACAGAGACTCTAGCTGTACGTTATGGTTTAAGATCTCTGGGTTAACAAAATAACCACTTCGCTCTCGTGCAATAAGGTAACCATCATCTAATAAGTGTTCGTAAGCCAGTACTACGGTATTGCGCGCTACATTCAGTTGTTTGGCCAATTTTCGGCTAGACGGTAAAGGTGAATCTAAGGGAATGTGGTGATCTAAAATAGCCTTGGCAATCTGCTGGCGCAGTTGCTGTTGTAAGCTGGCATTTAATCCAGCATCCAAGATGAACAGGGGGTGGCTCATGTGGTGGCTCGTTAGACTTTAGTTGGCTAATTCTAAAGTGTGTATAGGTAAAAACCTAATGATTTTTGTTAAAAACTGATTTAGGCAAGGTTTGGTATCACCCGTTACTTTTAACTGGTTCTAGGACGTGGCTTAACTTTACCAGTAAGCTTGGCTTTAAATGGGCCAATGCCCTAATATAGTGCACGGCCCTAACTTGTATGGGGCCTTTTATAGTTGGAGTCTTAACCATGAAATACGACGTAAATAGCTACGATACAAAAGATGCCCTAGCAGATGACCGCAATCACGTATGGCACCATATTACACAGCACAAATCTCTAGAAGAAAACGATCCGTTTATGATTGTTGAAGGCAAGGGAATGCGTGTAATCGACGCTAAGGGCAAAGAATACCTTGATGGAGTTTCTGGCGCTGTGTGGACTGTAAACGTAGGCTATGGCCGTGAATCGATTGCTAATGCAGTACGCGATCAATTGGTTAAGCTTAACTATTTCGCTAACAGCGCAGGTACCTTACCTGGGGCTTTGTTTGCTAAGCACTTGATTGACAAGATGCCAGGTATGAGCCGGGTTTATTACTCTAACTCTGGTTCTGAAGCAAACGAAAAAGCCTATAAGATTGTGCGCCAAATTTCTGCCAAAAAATATGGTGGCAAAAAGCATAAGATTCTCTACCGTGACCGTGATTATCATGGCACTACCATTACGGCGTTAAGTTCTACAGGTCAG
>DCAT01000009.1 GCA_002312935.1 Oceanospirillaceae bacterium UBA1126
AGCGTGTCAGCGTATGCAAGCCGTAGGCACCCAAATTTCTTTGTTTGTAGATGCAGACAAACAGCAAATAGATGCAAGCAAGCGCACAGGTGCGCAGCTTATAGAGTTACACACAGGGGCTTATGCAGACGCCACAACTTATGCCCAGCAGCATGCCGAACTTGTGCGTATAGCAGAATGTGCTGCGTATGCTGCCAGTATCGGGCTTGTTGTTAACGCAGGCCATGGCCTTAACTTACAAAACGTAGAAGCCATCGCTGCTATCCCTGAAATCAATGAGCTTAATATAGGCCACTCTTTAATGGCAGATGCGTTATTTGTGGGCCTCCCTCAGGCGGTAAAGAATATGAAAGCATTAATGTTAGCGGCCCGTGAACCCCACCGCCCTAGCCGCGTTTAGCTAGGAAGAGCGAAACTGCGCATGGTTAAGGGTATTGGCACCGATATAGTAGCAACGGCTCGTATTGAAGCGGCGTTAAAGCGCACGGGGCGAAAATTTGCACAACGAATACTTACTGAGTTTGAACTGACTCAGTTTGATGTCGCCAGTCAACCTGCTGCTTTTTTAGCCAAACGCTTTGCCGCCAAAGAAGCTGCTGCCAAAGCCCTAGGAACGGGCATTGGGCGCGGTATTTCCTGGCAACACATGCATATAGAACATGATGAAATGGGTGCGCCTCTGCTTATTTTTAGTGGTGCAGCTGCGCAACGGCAAGCTGATTTGGGTAGCCAAACAGCTCATATTAGTATTGCTGATGAATTAGACCAAGCCTTAGCCTTTGTAGTGCTAAGCTAGGGATGTTAACTCGAGGTTAGTATGCACAAGTTCCCCACAATAGAAGACTATGTAGGCAAGACCCCCTTGGTTCGCCTACAACGTTTGCCGGGCAATACCAGTAATATTATTCTCGCCAAGCTAGAGGGTAACAACCCAGCTGGCTCAGTAAAAGATCGTCCTGCTTTAAGTATGATCGCTGAAGCAGAAATGCGTGGTGATATCCAGCCAGGTGATGTGCTTATTGAGGCTACTAGTGGCAACACAGGGATTGCTTTAGCTATGGTAGCTGCCATCAAAGGCTATAAGCTAAAATTAATCATGCCCGACAATATGAGTTCAGAACGTAAGGCCTCTATGGCTGCTTATGGTGCCGAGCTGATTACAGTGACAGCAGCCCAAGGCATGGAGAGTGCTCGGGATTTAGCGGCAGCTATGGAGGCTAGGGGTGAAGGTAAGGTACTGGATCAATTTGCCAATAGTGATAACCCGTTGGCCCATTATCGTACAACAGGCCCTGAGATTTGGCAGCAAACCCAAGGAAAAATTACTCATATGGTAAGTTCCATGGGGACTACCGGTACTATTATGGGATTGTCAGCCTATTTAAAGGAACAAAACCCAGAGGTACAAATCCATGGGTTACAGCCTACGCCAGATTCCTCCATCCCTGGTATCCGCCGCTGGCCAGAAGCTTATCTGCCAAGTATTTTTGATGCAGCAAAAGTAGATGCCATTATTGACATGGACCAGGCCGAAGCAGAAGCAACAATGAAAGCCTTAGCTACTGAAGAAGGTATCTTTGCTGGAGTCTCTTCTGGCGGTTCTGTAGCTGCTGCCCTGCGTTTGTCTAAGCAGGTAGAAAATGCCGTTATTGTCTGTATTATTTGTGATCGTGGTGATCGCTACCTATCCACTGGAGTATTTGTTTAATCATGGCCCGTTTATCGCCCTTACAGCGCAAACTCAAACTTAAAAACCCTTCGGCTTCAGCTAAACAAAAACGCTCTCAAGCCCACGTAGATGTCGAAGTTGTGACCTTGCCTGTTGGCAAGCATATCAACCTAGATCTTGAGAGCCTAAGCCACGATGGCCGTGGTGTGGGTCGATGGCAAGGCAAGACAATTTTCGTTGAAGGCGGGTTACAGGGTGAAACTGTTAAGGCAGAAGTGCTCAGTGATCGCAAAACCCACGCTGAAGCCCGGGTGCTGGAGATCCAACAAGCCAGTGAACATCGCGTTGAACCTTTCTGTCCGGTATATCATTCCTGTGGTGGTTGCCAGTTGCAGCACTTAGAATCAGCGGCTCAGGTTAGCTTTAAGCAAGTCGCTATTGGTGAGCAACTTCGTCGTTTGGCAGCTATTGAACCTCAACAATGGGTGCCCCCCATTAGGGGTGAAAACGTGGGCTACCGCCGCCGAGCACAGCTGGCGACCCGTTATTTTGCTGATAGCAAAACCTTATTGCTGGGCTTTCGCCAAAGCGGCCATAAACACATTGTGCCTATTAGCCAATGCCCAGTGTTGGAACCCGCTTTGTCTAACTTGTTGGTACCCCTGCATGACATATTAGTAGCAATGGAACACACACAATGGGTAACCCATGTGGAGTTACTGCAAGTTAATGAGGGGGTCTGCATCAGTTTAAAAATGTCCGCCTCCCCAACCCCAGAAGATCATCAGCTGTTAGCTAGTTTTGGTGCCCAGCATGGGCTCAGTATCGTGTGTCAGCAAACTGATTATGACGATCTGTGGTTAAGCGGCAGTGCCCAAGAGCTCAGTTATAGTGTGTTAGTGGCAGGAATAGACAAGCCTGTAGAGCTAGATTTTTCAGTGCAAGATTTTGTACAGGTGAACGCTAAGGTTAACCAAGGCATGGTTGCTCAAGCTTTAGAATGGCTGCAACCTCAGGCTGGCGATCAAGTATTAGATTTGTTCAGTGGTGTAGGTAACTTTGCCCTACCGATTGCGAGCATGGCTGATCAACATGTTACAGTATTAGCCTTAGAAGGTGACTACGCCATGGTAAAGCAAGGCCGTAAAAACGCCCGGCGAAATGGCTTGGCTCTAGTCGATTTTGAACATGCAGATTTATTTGATGCAAGTGCCCGCAAGCTGTGGCAAAGAAAATCCTTTAATAAGGCGCTTTTAGATCCTCCTCGTGCAGGGGCTAAAGGGATTGCCCAATTACTTAAAGGTCAGTCATTGGAGCGAGTGGTTTATGTGTCTTGCAACCCTGCGTCTATGGCGCGAGATTTAAAAGAATTTCAGGCCCTGGGGCTTACCGTTGCTAAAGTAGGTTGCATTGATATGTTTCCCCATACACCCCACTTAGAAGTGATGGCTTTGCTTGTTCCTAAATAATCCCAAGGCAACCAAACATACACTAAGATAACCGGCGTGCCATGTTGGCATACCATTTAAACGAGATTTAACCATGGTACAGGTACGCGCTTTACACCCCACCCATGCGGACGGCAATGTTGATATCCAGGCCTGGATGGCGGGATTGCAAAATGAAGTAGAGTTGCCAGATACCAGCCGCCTACAAAAGGCCTGTGAACTGGCCCAAGAAGTACGTGATCACGCCAGTAAAAGTGAAGACGTTTGGGCCACTGCAGAAGTAGACTGTTTTCGGACAGGCCTCGAAATGGCTGAAATCCTCACTACTTTAAAAGTTAATGAAGAAACCTTGGTGGCAGCCGTATTGTACCGTGCTGTGCGTGAGGACAAACTCACTCTTAAATATGTGAAAGAAACGTTTGGTCCCATCGTTGCTCAGCTGATTGACGGCGTGCTGCAAATGGCCGTGATAGGCAACTTACAAAGCCCAACTCGAGATAGTATTTTGGGTCAATCAGATGGTCAGTTAACCAATGTTCGTAAGATGCTGGTTTCACTAGTAGATGATGTGCGAGTTGCGCTAATTAAATTGGCAGAGCGTACCTGCGCTATTCGAGCAGTAAAAAATGTTGACCGTAAAAAGCGTTATTTAGTCTCCCGTGAGGTGTTTGATGTTTATGCACCCTTGGCCCACCGTCTAGGTATTGGTGCTGTTAAATGGGAACTAGAAGACCTCTCCTTTCGTTACCTTCAGCCCAACGCTTACAAAGAAATTGCGTCGTTCTTAGATGAGCGCCGGATGGATAGGCAAGACTATATTGAGCGTGTGTTAGCTGACCTAACAGAGCAGCTCATGGGTGCAGGTATCCAACCTGATGTGATGGGCAGAGCCAAGCATATTTACAGTATTTGGCGCAAAATGCAGCGTAAGAGTATTGAGTTTTCTCAAGTGTATGACGTGCGTGCCGTGCGTATCCTGGTGCCAGAATTGACAGATTGTTATACCGCCCTGGGCATTGTTCATGGCTTGTGGCGCAATATCCCCCAAGAATTCGATGATTATATTGCTACGCCTAAAGAAAATGGCTATCGCTCCTTGCATACGGCAGTCATTGGCCCAGAGGGAAAGGTGGTGGAAATTCAGATTCGCACCTTTGCTATGCACGACGAAGCCGAACTGGGTGTCTGCGCCCATTGGCTTTATAAAGGCACTGATGTTAACAGCGCGGGTAACTCCTACGATGACAAACTCGCATGGCTGCGTCAGGTGTTGGAGTGGCATGATGAAGTGGGCGATGGCGCCGAGTTTGTTAACCAAGTTAAAGGTGATGTTGCACAGGATCGCATTTATGTATTCACCCCCGATGGGCACGTAGTAGACCTACCTAACGGTGCCACTCCCATCGATTTTGCTTACCGGGTGCATACAGAAGTAGGTAATACCTGTCGTGGGGCAAAAATACATGGCCGTATAGTCCCTCTTACCTATGGTCTTCAAACTGGAGATCAAGTCTCTATAATGACGTCCAAAGGGGGTGCTCCTAGTCGAGATTGGATGAATCCAAACTTAGGCTATGTCAATGCTGGGCGCACACGGGCGAAAATAGGTCATTATTTTAAGCAGTTAGATAAAGACAAAAACGCGACAGCTGGGCGTCAACTGGTTGAGCGTGAACTGCGGCGTATGGCTATTTCAGGGGTAGATTACAATCAAATAGCCACCGCCATAAACTTTAAACATGTGGATGACATGTATGCTGCGCTAGGTGCTGGTGACCTTCGTTTAACGCAGGTTATTAACGCTGCACAGCAGCAAGTAGAGCCAAATCTTAAGTCTAAAAAACAGCTAGACCTGAGCTTGTTAAATGGCAAATCCAAGGCCACTTCTATAACTGGCAATGATGTCCAAATTGCTGGGGTAGGAAACCTGCTTACGACTATGGCTAACTGTTGTAAGCCTGTGCCTGGTGATCCTATTACCGGCTTCATCACCCTCACTCGCGGTGTGTCGGTGCATCAACAAGACTGCCTTAATATCATGAATATGGCAGAACGTGATCGACAGCGTATTATTGAAGTCAACTGGTCCGGCACTAGTGAGCATACTTACCCCGTAGATATCTTTATTGAAGCCGTGGATCGATCTGGGTTGTTAAGTGAAGTGATTATGGTTTTGGGTAATGAAAGCGTTAACTTGGGCAATATCAGTACCAATGTCGATAAGAAGACGCACTCCGCTACTATTTCTATGACAATTGATATTCCTCGATTAGATTTACTTGGTCGGATCTTAGATAAAATAAGCCAACTTCCTAATGTGTTAGATGTAAGGCGACAAAAAAATGGTTAAACATATAGGCAACACCAGTGATGCCATGCAAAACTTGTTAGATATTATGGCTCAATTGCGCGACCCCGATGGTGGCTGTCCGTGGGACCTAAAGCAAGACTTTCGTAGCATTTTGCCTCATACGTTAGAAGAAGCCTATGAAGTAGCAGACGCAATAGAATCTGATGATCGGGTTCAGTTGCGAGATGAGCTGGGAGATTTGTTATTTCAGGTCGTATTTTACTGCCAGCTAGCCCGTGAAGAGGGTAGTTTTGAATTTGCAGATGTTGCTCAAACTATGGCGGATAAACTCATTCGCCGCCATCCCCATGTTTTTGGCCCTCAAGCCAATGATGCGCAGCAAGGCTCTTTGGGCATGGATGCAGAGCAAGTACTGGAACGATGGGAAAGCATTAAACAGGGTGAGCGTGATGCAAAGCAGCAGTATTCTGTATTGGATGATGTGCCTAATGCATTACCGGCTATGCAACGTAGTGCAAAGTTGCAGAAGCGCGCGGCTAATGTAGGTTTTGATTGGCCTGATATAACCCCTGTGCTCGCGAGCATGGCAGAAGAGCTTGAAGAAGTTCAGCAGGCTTTTGCCAGTGGTGATAAAGACCATACCCTAGAAGAACTTGGTGATTTAATGTTTGCCTGTGTGAATATGGCAAGGCATCTAAAACAAGACCCAGAACAAGTTATGCGCGCTGCTAACGCTAAGTTTGAGAGACGGTTTCGTTTCTTGGAAGCAAAGTTATTAGATGCTGGAGAGCAATTAGAAAATGTCAGCTTAGAACGCATGGATGCAGGCTGGGATGAAGCTAAGGCTCACGGTTTATAGCATGTCGACAGGCCTCTTATAACGGCTATAAGCCACTTTCACTTTAGGGCCGTGGCACTGGAGCAGAGTTTTAGTTAAACTACGCGGCCAAGTTAAATGTGTATTCCAGCAAAGGGTTTCTTAGCAAGTAGGCAAGGCTGCAATTTTGTCTGTGTTTGTCTGTTTGCTAAGGCACCTTATTTTAGTCGAACGTGGGTTGACTGAGCTATGAAATAATGGCCACCGTATTTAAATTTTTTGGAGTTAAATCATGAAGTTAATCCTTTTAGGTGCGCCAGGCGCAGGTAAAGGTACGCAAGCACAATACCTCACAGAAAAGTATGGTATCCCACAAATTTCTACAGGTGATATGCTTCGTGCAGCCGTTAAAGCGGGTACAGAATTAGGCAAAAGTGCTAAAAAAATAATGGACGAAGGTGGCTTAGTCTCTGATGAGTTAATTATCAACTTAGTTAAGGAGCGGATTACTGAGGACGATTGTAAAGGGGGTTTTTTGTTTGACGGTTTTCCTCGCACCATTCCTCAAGCTCAAGCCTTAAAAGACGCTAGTGTCTCAATTGATGCAGTGATTGAAATTGACGTTGCTGACGAGGAAATTATTAAACGAATGAGTGGTCGACGTATGCACCCTGGATCTGGCCGCACATACCATCTAATGTTTAATGCGCCCAAGCAATCGGGTAAAGACGACATAACGGGTGAAGATCTAGTGCAGCGTGCTGATGACCAAGAAGATACCGTGCGCCAGCGCTTAAATATATACCATACCCAAACTGCACCATTAGTAGATTTCTACAACAGCCTAGTTGTGTCTGAAGGCCCCACAGCCCCTGCCTATCATTACATTGCTGGTGTCGGTAGTGTGAATGATATTAAAGAGGCTGTTTTTACAGCGCTTGGCAAGTAACCTCCCCGATGACTCAAATATTGGCTCTAGACACGTCTGGTACATCTTGTAGCGTTGCACTATGGAGCGATACAGGCCTTTTAATAGGTAAAGAAGAGCTTGCAGAGCGGCAGCATACTCAGCGGTTGTTGCCTATGGTGAAAGAATTATTGTTAGAGGCTGATGTGAAAATGTCTAGTCTTGATGCAATTGCCTACGGCCGCGGCCCAGGGTCGTTTACGGGTATTCGCATTGCCGCAGGGGTGGCCCAAGGTTTGGCCTTCGGTATCGACTGCAAAGTGATCCCCATATCTACCTTGGCAGCTCTTGCTTTGCGCTGTCATCAGCGTTCCAATGTGGCTGACGTAGCCTATGTTTGTAGCCTAGATGCACGCATGGCAGAGGTATATTGGGGGGAATACATTATTGACGAAACCCACCCCGAACTCGCTCTACCCCAGGTTGCCGAAAGAGTGTGCTCGCCTGGGCAAGTTAAGGTAATGAATTCAGTTTATGCTGCCTGTGGCAGTGGCATGGCAGTGGCCAATATGCCTGAAGCAATTCTAACCTCTGCTCAATCAGTCTGCTCAGAGCTAGAGCCAAGAGCATTAGAGATGGCCCGCTTAGCGGGGGTAGATTTTGTTCTAGGCCGCCAGTGTGCGCCTGAGGATGCATTGCCAGTATACTTGCGTGATGAAGTGACATGGCAAAAATTGCCGCGCTACCAATAGCCTGCGTTGCTGACTGAGGATTACCTATGGATTGGCTTCAAGCAAGTATTATTGCATTAATTCAGGGCGTGACTGAATTTTTACCGATTTCTAGTTCTGCTCATTTATTGTTTCCAAGTTTATTATTAGGTTGGCCTGATCAGGGCTTAACTTTCGATGTGGCCGTTCATCTAGGTAGCTTATTAGCAGTGGTCATCTACCTGCGCAGCGATTTGATCGCTATGGTTTTAGGCTTGTGGCAGTGGCAACACGAAAAACGCTTGAATCAGCAGGCTACCCTAGCATTAATGCTGATTGTGGCAACCTTACCTGCAGTGTTTTTTGGGCTGTTGCTTAAAGGCTGGATACAAGTCAATGCCCGAGAAATTTGGGTAGTGGCATTAACGACTCTTGTGTTTGGTTTGCTACTGGGTTGGGCAGACTGGCGCAGCCGCAGGCAGTATCAGATGTCCGCTATGAGTTGGCGCCACACCTTGGGTATTGGCTTAGCCCAAGCTTTAGCATTGTTGCCGGGTACATCTCGCTCAGGCATCACAATGACGGCGGCACTTATGCTTGGTTACACTCGCGAAGCTGCTGCACGGTTTTCATTCCTGATGTCTATTCCGGTCATCCTCGCGGCATCTAGCCTAATGGCCCTTGAATTGGCAACCACCAACGTTGCCATTGCTTGGCCCCCTATGCTGATTGCCTTTGTAGTATCCTTTGCGAGTGCTTGGCTGTGTATTGTATTATTTATGCAAGTCATCAGTCGTATGGGCATGTGGCCATTTGTTGTCTATCGCATTGTCCTAGGAGTAGGCTTATGTTGGCTAATACTACCGACACTAAATTAGCTGTTGCAGCCGCTGGATTTCAGTTTTTAGAGGCCGCATTGGGCTTAGAACTGGGTTTGCCTGTAATTAAAAAAACCAACAAAGCTTACGATTTTTTATTGCGGTTTACGTCTCAAGGCTTAGGCCTGGAGCCCGTAGATGGTCGTAGTGGCGCAGTGTGGGTTAATTTTGCAGCAGGTAAAGCGCGTCACCGACGAGTATTTGGTGGTGGCAAAGGGCAGCAGGTCGCCAAGGCTGTGGGTATTCAGGGTGGAGTACGCCCCAGCATACTGGATTTAACAGCAGGGTTAGGTGGCGATGCCTTTGTACTAGCCAGCCTAGGCTGCCCAGTGTCTATGGTTGAGCGCCATCCTGTGGTGCGGGCGTTGTTAGCAGATGGTTTGGCTAGGGGTGCGTTAGATATTGACGTGGGAGACATTGTTGCAGGTATGTGTCTAAAAAAGGGTGACGCCTTGTCGGTGATGGCAAATTGGCAGACTGAAGCACCCCAAGTGATCTATTTAGACCCTATGTTCCCTCACACGGGTAAGTCGGCTCAAGTAAAAAAAGAAATGGCGCTGTTTCGACAGTTGGTAGGCAGTGATGAAGACGCCGATGCCCTATTGGCCCCAGCACTGGCTTTGGCCACTCACAGAGTAGTGGTTAAAAGGCCGCGTATTGCACCAGACCTTGCCCAGCACAAACCTATGTATCGGCTTGAAGGCAAGTCTAACCGTTTCGACATTTACGTTAACAAAAGCTTCACTACCTAGCCTCCTAATAATGGGGTGGCGGTTCATTTGCCTCAGGGCCACCTTGTCCGGCATCTGCTGCTTGCTGCAAATTTGCCATTTGTTGCGCTAATAACTCCAAAGCGCGATCTATTCTGGTGAGGTCTTTTTGTTGCTTGCTCACTACGTCATTTAGAGTGTCTATTGTCTGCTCTTGAAAAGCGATTTGTTGCTGTAATTCGACGATTTCGGAGGCATTATTCATGATATTCTCAAGAAGTTGCAAAAAAATAGGGTTTTATAAATCAAGTGTTTGATTGGGCGCGGGTTTTTCTATAACCTTGGCAGATTGTACCGACTTTATGCTGGCTAGGATACGCACGTAGGCAAAGGTAGGGGTGCAATATTTTTTACCTAAAACAATAAAATTTGAGATATCGAGTTATTATGAGACGCACACTATTTATTTACAGCTTCATTATTAGTTTAATCGCCGCTTTGGCATTACCCTTTATTCTAGACGAAATCCTTCACGGTTCAAGTATCGTTGATACACAGTTTGAGCTGGTGGCTGGTGTGGCTTTTGCCATGTTCTGGGTTGCTACGCTTGCTACAGGTGTTAAGTTTATCGCCACTGGCGTAGAAGACGACGCCCAATGGGACGAAATGGATGACGACCCAAATCGTGAATCTGGAACTGTGAAATGGTTTAACGTTACCAAAGGGTTTGGTTTTGTCACACGTGACCAAGGCGATGACGTATTTGTTCATTTCCGTTCTATTCGTGGCAAAGGCCACCGGTCGTTATTAGAAGGCCAGCGCGTGCGATTTAGCGTGACTGAAAGTGATAAAGGCATTCAAGCAGAAGATGTCTCCATCGTAGGCTAGCTGCAAATGGTTTGGTGGTTTTCGCGCCAGGCCAAGCCTAATCTAGGCTCTAAGAGTAGGGCGTAGAGTCTTAGGACGAGATCGAAAGAGCCACATTGCCTGACATTAGAACGAGGTTAGGTGAGTTTAATAGGGGCTTTCTCGATGGACAATGCGCAAAAACTGCCTTACTCAACTGGCTTAGGATTAGGCCAGTCTGCAAAAATTGGCCTAATTGTATTACAAACAGATCAGACCATAGAAGATGAGTTTCGGCAGATATTAGCCATCGATGGTGTTGCCTGCTATCACTCCCGTATTGCAAATGCCATGCAGGTCACCCCCCAAACCTTAGCAAAGATGCAAGCAGATCTGCCTATTGCAGCCCGCCTATTACCCAAAGCTTTTATGTTTGACGCTATTGGTTATGGCTGCACGTCAGGCGCCACTATTATTGGCGAAGATCGGGTGGCACACCTAATTTTGGCACAGCACCCTAATGCAAAAGTAAGTAATCCCTTGAGTGCATGTAAGGCTGCGTGCACGGCTTTAAAATTGAACCGCATCGCCTTACTCACCCCTTATACGCCTCAAGTCACTCAAGCGCTAAGTGATGCTCTTAGTGCTGGTGGTATAGCGATCTCTCACACAGGTTATTTTGATATAGAAGATGACTTTGACGTGGGCAGAGTAGACTCAGCCAGCCTGTTTAATGCCATCATTGAGCTTGGGTCTCATGAAAGCTGTGAGGGTGTATTTGTTTCATGTACCAGTTTAAGAATGGCCCATCTTATCCTTAAGGCAGAGCAACGCCTTGGGAAGCCAGTTATTTCTAGTAACCAAGCCCTGGCATGGCATTTGCTTCGGCTATCTGGAGTAGACAAAGAGTTACCTCACTTTGGTTGCCTGTTTACCCAGGGCTGTTAATGCTCTAAGTATGGCCTAGGCCCTGCTGCTTAGACATGCTCAGATGCCCCATATCCACCTACTCCCCCTCAGTTGGCCGATAAGCTTTTATGTCGAGCTATTCAAAGCCTTTATGTGGGTTGCCTGCGCGTGGCAAGTACGTTTCAGGTTTTTAACAATTTTGGTTCAGGCATAAAAAAATCAACTTCCG
>DCAT01000177.1 GCA_002312935.1 Oceanospirillaceae bacterium UBA1126
AGGAAGCTATATGAAGATACAATTAAGGGCTTTCTTGTTGCACCCGTATATAGTGACTTACTGGCACGGTTCCCAGACCCATAATAGAGACTCAAGTAAATACCTATGCTTGATCTTCAAATCTGATGGGCTATTCTAAGTCTTGCTCACATCTTTTTGCCAGCCCATAATGCAGCATCATCAATTTGCGAGCCTTACTTAATTTCTGTGAAGATGTTCACACGCTTTTCATTTACGTTGGTGCGCTGTAACTTGTTGCCTATTTCATTTGGCTGCACTGCAGCAGTGTTATCAAAGCAGCCATTCGGAGACGCAACATAAATTTAGCACGTCCTTAGTTACTATTTGAATCAAGCGTATTTAGACATCCAACTAAGGGTATCTATAGTTGGACCGACAGGTTTGTACTCCGCACCCACTGGCGCACTATATCCCAACTCAGAAATAGTGCTGAAAACATGCTCAAAATTTATTTCTCCATGGTCAGGTGAACCCCGATCAGGAACCGAAGCGAATTGAATGTGACCAATAATCGGCATTAGTTTTTCCAGTCGGTGACTAAGGTCACCTTCTATTAACTGCACATGGTAACAGTCAAACATTAGCGCAATATTATCCGCTTTAACTTCATTTATAATGTCACGAGCTTGATCGGTTGATGCCAAAAAATAGCCTGGCGCATCGTAACCATTCAGTGGCTCAATCAGTATCTGGATACCATGAGGTATTGCAATATCACAAGCGTATTTGAGATTACTCGCAAAGGTTTTATGTGCTTCAGGCCCACTAGCAAAACCAGCCATGACATGAACGCAGTGTGCATTTATTTCAACCGCATAATTGATCGCCTCATCAATAGCAGCGCGAGCTTCTTCAACACGTTCCGGTATAGCGGATAAACCATTATCACCACCCTCAACATTACCACGACGAGTATTCAGGCCTAACATAACAAGACCTGTTTCTTTAAGAGCAGCCTTCACGTCTTGGGCTGACACATCATAAGGCCAGTGACACTCAACCGCGTCAAATCTAGCTGATTTTGCTGCGCGTATAGCATCTGGCAAATCAAGTTCATTCCAAAGAAAGCCAAGATTGGCAGAGAATTTCATCATTTACCCCACTCAACATCAAAATGTGTAATTACATCGCCAACTTGTGCTGTGCTTAACATGCGTGCATTAATACCTTGCATCATTATTGCTAGCGCGACCAAATGACAGGAATGCAAACGCACCACCGCAACAGCAGTAGTGCGAGCATCATAAAAAGCGGAATGTAAGGTCATGTCTTTGGTCGGCTAACCTTGGTGACCACAGTAGGTAGCAATACCCTTGGTCCTAGTAGCGACTTCACTATGAAAATCTGGTCAGGCCAATCTGTTTATGCTGAGTACCTTTGTAGCAAGGAAATAGCGTCTTTGTCATTATTGTGTTCTGCAATATCCAATGCTGTGTATCCCCAGTAGTTTTTCAATATTGGATTTGCTCCAGCTTCAAGCAGCCATTGAGCCGAAGTCATCTGACTTTTTTTAACCGATATATGAATTGGGTAATTATTATGGCCATCATAAAGATTGATAAAACTCTTTATGTCCTGAGAATGCATTCCATAAAAATAGTCCTCTAGACTTACAACAGTCGCATTGCTATTTAACATCGCCACCAACTCCTCAATATCACGCCCGTTGAAGATGCTGTTATTTGGACTAGCCGAATTAGAGTGACTACTTATTTCATCCCTTAGCGACTCGACGCTAAGCTTTATGTACTCAGCAACCTGCTTTTCTTTATTCCCTTCTGCCTGTTCCAGTGCCTTGAGCCATCGGCCATTGTGCCTCACCCCATCTTCCATTTCTTGAGCTACAATTGAGTAAACTGCTTCATCTGATTTTCGATGAGCTACGTTTAGTTTCTTAAATCTGTCAAAAGCCGACATTGTTATCCCTTTCGAAGTTAAAAATCCATTTCATAAGGCCATTTAGTGCATAGATCCAATAAGTTTTGGAACATAATATAAGTTACACGACTCAGTGAAGGTAGTCAAAAAACCACGTAGCGCTTTAGCTACATTAATATGCCTATGGATAAAGCTTAATCTATACTTCCACTTCACTTAAACATAAAAGCCAACCCACTTAACCCACTTAACGCTAGCAAAAGCCTTCCGCCAGTTAGGCAACTTGGTTATAAAAATTAACGGCGCGTGTACCTTCTTTAAAGTACCATTAACCTAAGCTACTGCTGCAACATGGTTGAGAAAATAGTTTACGAAAGCTAGCTTTTGCAAACTGTTCCAGCCCCACCCTACCAATGTTTATAAACCTTTTAATGCGACGACAAGGTCAACGCCTTTGGCCCTGACATCTATCCCCGCATACCAACCTAAATTATACACGCTAGGCTAACTAGAATTTGAAGACCCATGGGGCCAAGCAATGTGTCTAGAGCCTTTAACTATTTCTTTGACCACTTTGCCTGCTTTAAGTAAACTCTTCCGCGTGTATGTGAGTTAAGTTTATGACAACTAAGAGATAATTTGATCAATGGGAAGACTAAAGCTGAATTACAAGGCTTTGCGTGCTCTGTTGGCAGTGCTTGTTATTAGCATGTTTGCTAGCGGGTGCACCATTAAACTTGCTTACAATTTTCTAGATTGGGGCTTGTACTGGGAACTCAAAGATTATGTAAAATTTAATCGGGACCAGCGCTTGCTGGTTAAAGATGAAATCGCCCAACTAATTGACTGGCATCGCAGTGATGAATTACCCCAATACGCCGACCAGCTAGAAAAACTGTCTACAGGCCTAAAAAGTGGTATGACAGTTGAACAATTGGAACAGTCCTATGACAACCTCAGAGACAGCTGGCAGCGAATCGTTGTTAAAACCCTACCCGCTGCCGTGGAGATTATATCAAACCTGAATGATCAACAAATTAACGACTTCTTTGACATGTTAATTGAAAAAGAAGGCGATGATGCCAAGGAAATTGAAAGTGGTACTAGCGCACGAACTTTAGAAGAGCGTGAAGCCTATGTTAGTGAAAAAATGGTTGGCGTTATTGGTAAGTTAAATGAGGAGCAAAAGACCTTAATTGCACAATGGGCGCAGCGCATGGAACCCACCAAAGAATTTTCATTGGTTCAGGCGATTAAATGGCGCACTAGAATGCAGGCAGCCGCAGCCCAACGCCACGATAAACAGCAACTAGAAAAAAATCTAATGGTCTTGTTTGCCAACCCCGACCAACTTCGGTCACCTAGCTATCGTCGCGTTATTGAGAAAAATAAACACCTAGTAATGCAGTTATTATTTGATTTAAACCAAACATTAACAAACCAGCAGCGCAGTAAACTGATTAAAAAACTAAATGGCTTTATAGAAGACTTTCGTGAGTTAAGTGCCTGACCAAAACGAAATAGCTTCGTTATAACCGCATCTGAGCGTTTACATCAGCCGCCGCAGCATTTTATCCATAAAAAAGCTTAGGCTTTTAATTAGAAGCGCTGAGACATATTGGCACCCACTTATGCAGCTAACCACGGCCTTATTACCATTTAACGACCACTGCTATAAAAGTTGCCAAGTGTGTAGTTGTTTTAGTTTTGAATATACCTTAGGTATTGCAATGTATTACTCAAAATATTGTAAAGTGTTCTGGGTTTTTGTACCCTAGTTGC
>DCAT01000026.1 GCA_002312935.1 Oceanospirillaceae bacterium UBA1126
TGGTTTTGCTTTTGGTATGATCTTCATGGCCACGGACCCTGTGTCTTCGTCCATGACCCATACTGGTAAGTGGTACTTTGGTATGTTAATTGGTGTCATGGTGGTGTTAATTCGAGTACTTAACCCAGCTTTCCCTGAAGGTATAATGTTGGCCATTTTGTTTGCCAACTTATTTGCGCCTTTGATTGACTACTATGTCACCGAAGCAAATATTAAGCGGAGGGTAGCACGTAATGTCTAATCCAAAAGATTCTGTATCACGCACTGTAATAGTAGCCTTGGTTCTTTGTGTGGTTTGTTCTGTGATTGTTTCGGCTGCGGCTGTTATGTTGCGAGGCAAGCAGCAAGAAAATGCGGTCAACGAAAAGAAAATGAACATTTTGGCTGCTGCAGGTATTGAAGTAGTTAATGGTGATCTAGAAGCAGCTTTTGCAACCATCACACCTAAGTTAGTTGATATGCGCACAGGTGAATTTAGTACTGACGAAGATGTCATGTCATATAACATGCGTAAAGCCGCTAAAGACCCCTCAAAAGCTCGCGCGTTAACTCGGGAGCAAGATATTGCCAGCATTCGCAAGCAGTCGTTATATAGCACTGTTTATTTGGTCGAAGGCGAGCAGGGTATCGAACGCATCATTTTGCCTATCCACGGGTATGGTTTATGGTCTACGCTTTACGGCTTCATTGCCCTAGAAAGTGATTTAAACACCGTTGCCGGCTTAGGCTTTTATGAACATGCTGAAACACCAGGGTTAGGCGGTGAAGTAGACAACCCTAAATGGAAAGCCTTGTGGCCGGGCAAGAAAGTCTATGCTGACGATTCTTATATGCCAGCCATTGGTTTAATCAAGGGTAAGGCTGCAGCGGGTGATATGCATAAAGTAGATGGCCTAGCAGGTGCTACTCTAACGAGTAATGGCGTAACTAACTTAGTTAAATTCTGGCTGGGCGAAAATGGCTTTGCACCTTTCTTATCTAAGCTTAAAGCAGGGGAAGCATAATCATGTCGAAGACAAGAGAAATTTTGTTAGGACCAATTTTTACTAACAACCCTATTGCCTTACAAATTTTGGGTGTATGTTCTGCGCTAGCAGTAACTAGTAGTTTGAATGTTACTATTGTTATGTGTATTGCACTGACTGTTGTCACTGCGTTCTCTAACTTTTTTATTGCTTTAATCCGTAACCAAGTGCCTAGCAGCATCCGTATTATCGTACAGATGATTATAATTGCGTCCTTAGTTATTGTAGTAGACCAGGTGCTCAAAGCATACGCCTATGAAGTGAGTAAGCAGCTTTCGGTATTTGTTGGTTTAATTATCACGAACTGTATTGTTATGGGGCGCGCAGAAGCATTTGCTATGCAAAACCCACCGATTCCATCTTTCTTTGATGGCATAGGTAACGGGTTAGGTTACTCAATTGTATTGTTGTTTGTGGCCACAGTGCGAGAACTAACTGGCTCTGGAAGCTTATTTGGTTTTGAAATTCTACCGTTGGTAACCAATGGTGGCTGGTACTACTCCAACGGGCTCATGCTGCTGCCACCCAGTGCGTTCTTTGTGATCGGCGGTTTTATTTGGTTACTTCGTAATGCGAAGATTGATCAGGTTGAGCCAGCAGAATACAAAATTGCCTCGCACACTAAATAGGATCTGAAACAATGATTGAAGATTATTTAAGCCTATTCGTTAAAGCTGTGTTCGTAGAGAACATGGCCTTGGCATTCTTCTTGGGCATGTGTACTTTCTTGGCTATTTCCAAGAAAGTTAAAACAGCTATTGGCCTTGGTATTGCAGTAATTGCTGTTCTCACCATCACCGTGCCAGTCAACAACCTTATCTATACCTATTTGCTAGCTGATGGGGCCCTTGCATGGGCAGGCTTGCCAGAAGTGAATCTAAGTTTCTTAGGTTTAATTTCTTACATTGGTGTTATTGCTGCCATCGTACAAATTATGGAAATGTTGCTCGACAAATACATGCCAGCATTGTATAACGCCCTGGGTGTGTTCCTACCTTTGATTACAGTTAACTGCGCCATCATGGGTGCCGCACTGTTCATGGTTGAGCGGGATTATAACTTTGGAGAATCAGTGGTTTACGGCATGGGTGCAGGTGTTGGCTGGGCATTAGCTATAGCAACTCTTGCAGGTATTCGTGAAAAACTAAAGTACTCAGATGTACCTGCAGGCTTGCGTGGTCTAGGCATTACCTTTGTGACTGTAGGTTTAATGTCACTTGGTTTTATGTCTTTCTCTGGCATCCAACTTTAAAACGCACTAGAAAAGGTATCGATGTATGAATAATGAAATTACCCTCGGTGTATTAATGTTTACCGCAGTGGTCCTCTCCTTGGTAGCGGTCATTTTAGTTGCTCGTGCCAAGCTTGTGAGTTCTGGTGCTGTAACCATTTCTATTAACGATGATCCAGAAAAGGCCATCACGGTTCCGGCCGGTGACAAGTTACTGCAAACTCTTTCTGCCCACGGCATCTTTTTAGCCTCAGCATGCGGTGGTGGTGGTACGTGTGCCCAATGTCGTTGTGTTATTAAAGACGGTGGCGGTTCTATGTTGGCCACTGAAGAAAGCCACTTTACTATGCGTGAAGCAAAAGATGGCTGGCGTCTATCGTGTCAGGTTGCTGTTAAACAAGACATGGTGATTGAAGTTGAAGAAGACGTATTTGGTGTGAAACAATGGGAATGCACTGTTGAATCTAACCCTAACGTTGCCACCTTTATTAAAGAGCTAACATTGCGTTTGCCTGAAGGTGAAAGTGTAGATTTCCGCGCAGGTGGCTATGTGCAGCTAGAATGCCCAGCGCACTCTATAGACTATAAGACCTTTGATATTGAAGAGGAATATCGGGGGGATTGGGACAAGTTTAATGTTTGGCAACATAAGTCTGTGGTTAATGAGCCCACTGTGCGTGCATACTCTATGGCGAACTACCCAGAAGAACAAGGTGTAGTTAAGTTTAATATTCGCATTGCTTCACCCCCTCCAGGCAGTAATGGCATACCCGCTGGAAAGATGTCCTCATACGTATTTAATTTGAAGCCAGGCGATAAGATGAATGTCTATGGCCCGTTTGGTGAGTTCTTTGCTAAAGAA
>DCAT01000143.1 GCA_002312935.1 Oceanospirillaceae bacterium UBA1126
GCATAGCCAGCACTGGATGAGCTTTTATCTAAAAATGGGTTATCTTTGTGGTTAATAAAAAACTGAGCCGTGGCACTATCTGGATTACTAGTACGGGCCATCGCAATGGTGCCACGCAGGTTAGACAAACCATTATTTGCTTCATTGACGATGGCACTGATAGTACCTGATTTAGCGTCTCCATTGGCGACAAAACCGCCACCTTGAACCATGAATCCTGGGATCACTCTATGGAAAATAGTTGCATCATAGTAACCACTATCTACGTAATATAAAAAATTCTTTACACTAATTGGAGCAGCTTGTTGATCTAATTCAATAACAATACGACCGTGAATAGTTTCCAACTCGACCTGAGGATTTTCTGCCCATGCAATGAAACTTAGGCTGAGGGCGAATAGCGCCGTTAATAGTTGCTTCATAGGTTTATCCTTGTGCCGGAAAGGCTTGTTTAAACGGCTTAACCGTTACGTGAGCGTATACTCCTGCTGCAACATAGGGATCTGCTGCAACCCATGCTTGCGCAGCTTCAAGATCAGTAAATTCAGCCACTACTAAACTTCCCGTAAAGCCTTCTTCAGAAGTGTGAGGATGAGGACCCGCTAGGGTTAACCGATTCTGTGAATCTAACTCCTTCAGCCGCTCTACATGAGCTGGACGAGCCTCTAGTCGTGCGCTTAAACTATTTTCTTCATCTTGGGCGATAATGGCAAACAACATAATTAATCCTCTATTTCACTGTCTTTAGGCATAAAGCGAGACATGTACAAACCTTGAGCAAGAATGAACACAAACGTCAGGCCAAGCATGCCAAAGAGTTTAAAATCAACCCACGTGGACTCACTATAATTAAACGCCACATATAGATTGATACTTCCCATAGTTGCAAAAAAAACCACCCAGGCTAAGTTTAACTGGCGCCAAATACGGCTAGGCAACTCTACGCCCTTTTCCATTAACCGCTGTACCACCGTCTTTTTGCCTATAAATTGGCTGCCCAAAAAGCCCAAACCAAATAACCAGTTCACAATGGTAGGCTTCCACTTAATAAACTGGCCATCTTGTAACGCTACGGTTAGCCCTCCAAGCACCACCACCAACACTAGGGTGATTAGCTGCATTTTCTCTATTTTTTTCGTGGCCCACCAGGTGTAAGCCATTTGCAACAATGTTGCAGGAATTAATACCGCAGTGGCTAGGATTAAGTCATTGGTTAATTTGTAAACAATAAAAAAAATGACGATGGGTAAAAAGTCGACAAGTAATTTCATGAATAGGGGTTCTCTGTATGCACCAAGACCATGTGACTGGCTAGCCTAAATGCATAGAATGTTAGGTTAATTAAGCCAGATCATTGTACCATGCAGTGATACGGACTTCTCTTTTTCTATGCTTATGACCATACATACATTTAACTGTATTGACGCCCACACGTGTGGCAACCCTGTTCGCTTAGTTGCTAAAGGTGGGCCTCAGCTCAGTGGCACCACTATGAGTGAAAAGAGGCAAGATTTTTTACAAAACCATGATTGGGTCCGCACCTCATTAATGTTTGAACCCCGCGGCCACGCTATGATGTCTGGCGCTATACTTTACCCACCAAGCAACCCAAAACATGATGGGGCCATTTTATTCATTGAAACCAGTGGCTGCTTGCCAATGTGCGGTCATGGCACTATAGGCACGGTAACTGCGGCCTTACAGGAAGGTCTGTGGATACCAAAAACCCACGGTCAACTAACCTTAGAGGTCCCTGCTGGGGTGATACACATTGAGTATAAACAAGGTACTGATGGTTTAATAGACGCTGTACGAATCTTCAATGTGGCCAGTTATTTAGCCCATGAGGGCCTAGTGATAGAGTGCCCAGAATTAGGTGAACTTAAAATAGATGTGGCCTATGGCGGCAACTACTACGCAATCATCGATCCACAAAAAAACTTTGCTGGGCTAGATCAATTTTCTGCAGCCCAAGTTCTCCGTTACAGCCCGTTAATTAGGACCGCCATTAATAAGCTAGCCACCTGTGTGCACCCAGAAAACCCGAGTGTTAATGGCATTAGCCATGTAATGTGGACTGGAAAGCCATCCACACAAGGTTCTAGTGGTGCTAATGCAGTATTTTATGGCACTGGCGCCATAGATCGATCACCCTGTGGCACTGGCACCAGTGCACGCATGGCGCAGTTACATGCTAAAGGTTTACTAAAAGAGGGTGAGGCGTTTGTCCACGAAAGCATTATTGGCAGCCAGTTTATTGGCCACGTTGAATCAACCACTTTTGTAGGTTCCCACCGTGGCATCAAGCCAAGCATCCAAGGTTGGGCTAAAGTTACAGGCTACAACACCATTATTGTTGATCCAAGGGACCCATATGCCCACGGATTTGAAGTTAACTAGGAAGCAACACTATGGATTTAGCAACATTAAAAAAACACTATCCTGTTAGCACAGAAATTAAAGTGAAATGGGGCGAAATGGATGCCTTTCAGCACCTAAACAACACTGTCTATATTCGCTACATCGAAGATGGCCGCATTGATTTGTTGGAAAAGTTAG
>DCAT01000141.1 GCA_002312935.1 Oceanospirillaceae bacterium UBA1126
ATTGTGATTGTGGCCGATATGGGACTGTTGCAAGCCCGCGCTGCACAGCTAGGTAAGGCGATTGACTTTTGCCATGTCAGCCTAAAGCAAATAATGACAACTACAGCACCTAATCAACTTAAGGTACTGCACGTGCCATTGAAGGTTGAAAGCCGCTCTGGGCATCTAGATTCTGACAATAGCCCTTATGTGTTAACGACTCTAAATATAGCATGTGATGCATGTATTGAAGGCCAAGCTCACGCCATGATTACCGCGCCAGTGCATAAAGGCATAATTAATGATGCAGGTACTGCGTTTAGCGGCCACACAGAATATTTGCAAGCCCGCTGCGGGGTAGATAAGGTGGTAATGATGCTGGCTTGTGACGCCATGCGTGTCACTCTAGCCACTACCCATTTGCCCTTAAAAGACGTTTCTGAAGCCATTACGCCAGAGTTGTTAAGCCAAATACTACACATTATTAACGCTGAATTAACCAGCAAGTTTGGCATTAAACAACCCTGTATTTATGTGTGTGGCCTCAACCCTCACGCAGGAGAAGATGGCCACTTAGGTAGAGAAGAGTTAGACGTTATTATTCCTACCCTCGAAAAGTTGCGTAGCAAGGGGTTAAATATTATCGGTCCGTTACCCGCCGACACTTTATTTAACCCTAAAAACTTAGCGGATGCAGACGTTATCCTCGCTATGTATCATGATCAGGGGCTTCCCGTGCTAAAATATGCAGGCTTTGGCGACGCCGTAAACATTACCTTAGGGTTACCTATTATTCGCACTTCGGTAGACCATGGTACCGCATTAGATTTAGCTGGCACGGGCCAAGCCAAAAGCAGTAGCCTGTTAAAAGCTACCGAAAGCGCATTGCAGCTTTGCCTTTACCCTTAAGTCGCACACCAGAGATCTTTATGGCTAGTCAGACCCCCAGAAAACACCAAGCGCGTAAGCGATTTGGTCAAAACTTTTTACATGATCAAGGTATTATTCGCCATATTGTCGCCTGTATTCGGCCAAAACCAGAACAAAAAATTGTTGAAATTGGCCCAGGACTTGGCGCTATAACAGAACATCTACTTGCGTCTGCTGGCCACCTAGATGTAGTGGAACTAGACCGAGACTTACTGCCCCACCTGCGCATTTCATTTGCCAGTTATGGTAACAATCTACGTATCCATGAAGCTGATGCACTAAAGTTTGATTTCTCTAGCCTCAGTGCAGACCAACAGCTTCTGCGCATCGTAGGCAACTTGCCATACAATATCTCCACCCCATTAATTTTTCATTTGCTCAGTTATACTGACCTAATTTGCGATATGCACTTTATGCTACAAAAAGAAGTGGTATTGCGTTTGGCTGCAGAAGCAGGTTCTAATAACTATGGCCGCCTAAGTATCATGGCACAGTACTTTTGCCGCGTAGATAATTTGTTTGAGGTGCCTCCAGAGGCATTTGATCCTAGGCCCAAAGTAGACTCTGCCATTGTGCGTATGGCGCCTTATACAGAGCTACCCCATACAGCACAAGACTTTAAACACTTTGAGCAGCTGGTAAAAAGTGGTTTTGCTCAGCGCCGTAAAACCTTACGTAATAACCTTAAAGGCATCGCTGACGATGAACAGTTGCAAAGCTTGGGCATTGACCCTAGCATTCGTCCCGAGCGTTTAACTGTAGGCGAATTTGTCGCCCTTAGTAACTTATTGACCCAAACTCCAAGCTAGAGCTATAACATGAGCAACTTAAGCAATAATTACGACCTTAATGTAGGCGTGAAAACAGAGTTTCTTGCAGAGCAATCGGACCCTAGCCGCAATCGGTACGTGTTTGCCTATAAGATCACTATTACCAACAGTGGCATTCAAAGTGCCCAGCTTATGAGCCGGAAATGGATTATTACGGATGGGGACGGTAAAATTCAAGAAGTGTCTGGCGAAGGCATTGTCGGTCAACAACCGATCATTGAGCCTGGCCAGCAGCATCAATACACCAGCGGTACTGTGTTAGAAACAAAAGTGGGCAGTATGAGTGGTTTTTACAGCATGGTAGCAGCAGACGGCCACGAATTTTCTGCCCCTATACCGCCGTTTACTTTGTCTTATCCCA
Organism: Oceanospirillaceae bacterium UBA1126; assembly: GCA_002312935.1. Classification (GTDB taxonomy): domain Bacteria; phylum Pseudomonadota; class Gammaproteobacteria; order Pseudomonadales; family Balneatricaceae; genus Njordibacter. The sequence continues at coordinate 2,101 of DCAT01000141.1, forward strand.
ACGCCCTGCACTAGCGTTTATAGCTATGGCCAGTTATGCAGTAGGTGATATTCAAGGTTGCTTAACACCCCTTAAGGCTTTACTCGATAAAGTGGGCTTTACGGACGCAGACACCCTATGGGTTGCAGGTGATCTCGTTAACCGAGGGCCTGAGTCACTAGAGACTTTGCGTTTTATTAGATCTTTAGGTAACCGCAGCAAGGTGGTGCTAGGCAACCACGATCTTCACCTACTGGCACTTCATGCTAAGGATGCTCAATTAAAACCCGACGACACCCTCCAGCCTATATTTGTTGCCCATGACCGTGAAGACTTATTAAGCTGGCTGCAACAGCAACCGCTGCTGCATTATGACCCCCAATTTGACACCGTAATGACACATGCAGGTATTCCACCCTGCTGGGACTTAAAGCAAGCACAAAAACATGCGCAAGAATTGCAGGAACTCCTGCGTGGTGATCATGCTGCAACATTTTTTGCTGGTATGTATGGCAACCAGCCCAACCTTTGGAGTGATCAGCTTAAAGGTATGGATCGCTGGCGTTGCATTACCAACCATTTCACTCGTATGCGCTTTATTACCCCTGAGGGGAGGCTCAATTTAACCCACAACGGTAAAGTGGATCTAAATAGTAGTGAAGATGCGCCATTAAGGCCTTGGTTCAACTTACCCAGTGCCGTAACATCGCGGCAAGTATTTGGCCACTGGGCAGTATTAGAGGGTGAAACTGGAAAAGACCATGTGATTAATCTAGACATGGGCTGTGTTTGGGGTGGCCGGCTTAAACTAATGCGCCTAGAGGATGGTAAAAGCTTTAGCGTAGGTTGTGGCAAAGCATAGTGGGATTGGCACCATCTTTAACTATTAGATATAACTAATATATAATTGCACAAACCACTGACAAGCACTAAACTGCTGCTATCTCATATAGGAATCGAATATGTCTGAAGTTACCTCCATTGCCCCAGCTGATGTTATGGACAAAGTTAGTCAGGGCGCCTACCTAGTCGACATTCGCGATGTAAATAGCTACCAAAATAGTCACATCAAAAATAGCGAACGCATTGATAACGAAACCCTGCCAACTTTTTTACGCGAAGCAGACATGGACAAACCTATCATTGTTTGTTGTTATCATGGGATCAGCTCTATACAAGCCGCAGGCTTTTTAGCTCAGCAAGGGTTTGACGAAGTGTATAGCCTAACAGGCGGATTCGCGGCTTATTCTCTGCAACATCCAGAGCACTGTAGCTCATTATGAGGCCACGCGGCTATGCCCAATAGTAAAACCTATTTAGTAGGTGGTGCCGTGCGTGATCACTTACTTGGCCTAGCTGTGTATGAGCGAGACTATGTAGTGGTAGGTAGTACACCACAAGCCCTAGTGGCACTTGGCTATACTCAGGTAGGTAAAGACTTTCCAGTATTCTTGCACCCAAAAAGCAAAGAAGAATACGCGCTAGCGCGCACCGAACGCAAAGCTGGACAAGGGCATAAAGGCTTTCAAGTTCACGCAACGCCAGGGGTGACCCTAGAAGACGATTTACTGCGCCGCGACCTTACTATTAATGCCATAGCTCAAGCGCCAGACGGACAACTCATTGACCCCTATGGAGGCCAAAGAGACATACAAGCAAAACTACTGCGCCATGTGTCGCAGGCATTTAGTGAAGACCCTTTGCGGGTATTACGAACTGCTAGATTTGCAGCCCACCTTTACCATTTAGGTTTTAGCATTGCCCCAGAGACCAAAAACTTGTTACTCGCCATCACTCAATCTGGCGAGCTAGGCACCCTTGCTAAAGAGCGTATTTGGCAAGAAACTCACAAAGCACTTACCAGCCAGAGCCCATGGGTATATTTTGAAGTATTGGAAGTGTGTGGTGCATTGCAACAGCTAATGCCCTCTTTAGCAGAATTACTCAATCGCAGACCCCATGCACTGAACACTCTCAAGCTGTTAAGCGAATCCAGCACCACCACCGAAGTGCGCCTAACCGGTTTACTATATCAGCTCAACAAACCTCAAATAGAAGACCTCGCAGCACAAATAAAAATGCCCAATGTGCACAAAGCCTTATCCCTGTCCACCAGTAACCACCAGCGCCAATTACGTGCTTATACGGAGTTAGATGCCGCTCAAAAACACTTGATGCTGAGTAATCTTGGCCTAATCCGTAGCACCGATTCTTTGGATGATTTGCTTAATGTATGCCAAGCCGTGAGCCTAAGCCAAGAACCTCTTTTTGGTTGGCAATCGCCAAAGCAACACATAGTGGATGACTTAGAAAACATACACAGCGTAAACCCTGTCGAACTAATGGCTCAAGGTTTTACTGGCAAAGGCCTTGGAGAAGAGCTTAAAAAAGCCCAGATCGCATCTATCAGAAGTGATGTTGGGTAGGTAGCACTGCGTGGTCAAAATTGCAGGAGTCGTTGAGCTCCCTAATGGTCTTGGCCTGCGTTGGATGCATTAGGTTAGGCACAAGATCCGCTAACGGCTGCAATACATAGGCGCAGGTTAAAATATCTGGCCGGGGCACTTTAGCCTGTTCATCCACCCAATCACCAAACAACAATAAATCCATGTCTAGGCCATGACTGGTAGGCTTATGACTTGAGTCTAGAGACCTTTGACGCCCATATTTAGTTTCAGTAGTACGGATCCAGGCCATCAGTTGTGGGTGACTCATCAAGCATTCAAAACCCACCACCATATTGAGAAAATCTGGCCCATCCATACCCACTGCCGGGGCCAGGTAGACAGGTGAAGCCTCCACACGGCCAAAGGCTGCCCTTAGTTCAACAATGCCTGCTTGAAGGCTTGTTTGGGGCTCTATATTAGCCCCTAAACCTAAGTAAACATATGTCATTATGCTGGCTTTTGGCCACGTTGAATCATGACACCAACATCGTGCGCATTGGCAATAGCATCAGGTTTCCCTAGTTTAATACTCACAAACGGCACCGGGAATTCCGTTAAAATTAATGCTGCAATTTCTTCAGCCATGGTTTCTACAAGCAAAAACTCGCTTTGCTCTACGAACTCTGTGAGCCTGTCTGATACATCTTTGTAGCTCACAGTTCGGTCGATGTCTTCAGTGGCAGCAGAAGGGCTAATGTCCACTGCCATTTCTACATCTAACACCACCTTTTGGCGGATTTTGCGTTCCCAGTCAAAAATACCAATAACGGTGTCTACAGCTAAGCCATGTACATATACTGTGTCCATTGTGACCTCTTTTTATGTGGGTATTAATAAAGTTATTATTGAGCAACCACCGGTAACTCATTTAACGGCCAACGGGGTTTTACTTTAAGTGTTAGGTCGTCACACTGGCCCGCTGCCAAACGTTGAGCTCCAGCGTAAGCAATCATTGCACCATTGTCAGTGCAGTACTCTGGCCTTGGGTAATAGACCTTAGCGCGCAATTTAGCGGTCTCTGCTGCTAGCTTTTTACGTAAGCTCAAGTTAGCACTAACGCCGCCAGCCATAACTAACGTAGAAAGCTTAGTTTGCTGCAGAGCCCGGCGACACTTAATGGCTAATGTATCCACAACAGCCTGCTGAAAAGCCACAGCAATATCAGCTTTGTCTTGCTCATTTAAACACTCTTGCTGTTTCTTAATGTCTTGAATTGCATAGAGTACAGCGGTTTTTAAGCCACTAAAACTCATGTCTAAGCCAGGCCTATCTACCATCGGGCGAGGGAACTTGAACCGCGTCGCATCTCCAAGCAAGGCAAGGTTAGCAACCAAGGGGCCACCTGGGTAATCTAAGTCCATCATCTTAGCCACCTTGTCGAAGGCTTCGCCAGCAGCATCATCTAAGGATTCACCAAGTAATTCGTATTCACCTAAAGAGCGTACATGCACCAATTGAGTGTGGCCACCAGACACCAGTAATGCTATAAACGGTGGCTTAGGCGCATTTTCTTCTAACATAGGTGCTAAAAGATGGCCTTCCATGTGATGCACCCCAATAGTAGGAAGATCCCACGCCATGCCTAAAGCACGTCCTGTGGCAGCACCCACCATTAACGCACCAATTAGGCCAGGGCCTGCAGTATACGCTACGCCATCAACATCACCGTAAGCCAAGCCTGCCTTATTAAACACCTCACGCATTAATGGGACTAGTTTGCGAATATGGTCACGAGAAGCTAACTCTGGCACTACGCCACCGTATTCCGCATGCACAGCTACTTGGCTGTAAAGTGCTTCAGACACTATGCCCTTTTCGGTATCGTAGATGGCGACTCCTGTTTCGTCACACGATGTTTCTATGCCTAGTACGCGCATGAATATGCCAACTTTCTCAAATATATAGGTAAGTAGGGCCAGAATTTTACCTTTCATCAAGCCTAATGACCACATGTACCGAAGCGATTTCCATCATCTTTGAAAAACACGTCTAACTTGATGAAAAATGAGCTTTACACTGGCCAACACATAAGAGTAAAATATGCGGCCTTAATCAATTAGGAACACCTCCTTAGGCAAGCTTTTAAGATCTTAAGGAAGTGGATACAAAAACATTCGGATGGTTGCCTAATGCAGCCCCCCACAATTAGGTAAAGATATGCCAGCTGTAAAACTGAAAGACAACGAACCATTTGATATTGCTCTACGCCGCTTCAAACGCGCTTGTGAAAAAGCAGGTACTTTAGCAGACGTTCGTAAGCGCGAATTCTACGAAAAGCCAACCAGCGTTCGTAAGCGTCAAGCTGCTGCTGCTGTTAAGCGTCATGCTAAGAAGCTAGTACGCGAAAATCGTCGTCACGTTCGTTTGTACTAGGCTTTACACCTAAATAGAACCCTGCACGACCTGCTTTACAGCCCGATAACCAAGGGCTACTTAGTAAAGCTATACATAGGGGCGGTTTTTCAGTTACCCGCCCCTTTGTCGTTTCTGACGTTTACGCATTGAGCGCAACCTAAGCAACACCCTAATTACTGAAACCAACATAGCGAGAACTCACCATGTCCGATTTAAAGCTTCAACTTAAAGACGCTCAAAAACAAGCCATGCGTGACAAAAATAAACCTCGCCTAACCTGTATTCGCACTATGCTATCAGAATTTAAACGCATAGAAGTTGATGAGCGTATAGAGTTAGATCAAGCCCGCGGCCTAGCCGTACTCGATAAGATGCTCAAGCAACGTCGCGACTCTATCAGCCAGTACGAAGCTGCCAACCGCCAAGACTTAGCTGATGTTGAGCATACAGAAATAAATGTGATTCAAGAATTTTTACCTACCCCACTCACAGATGATGAAATAAGTGCCTTAATCACGCAAGCCATTAGCGATTCTGGTGCCAGTAGCATGCAAGATATGGGCAAAGTGATGGGTATTCTTAAACCACAGTTGCAAGGCCGCGCAGATATTGGCAAAGTAAGTGGTAAGATCAAAGCACAACTTGCTTAAGCTTTTATTAAAAGGCATACCACTTGGCGTCACGCATACCGCAATCATTTATCGATGACCTTCTAGACCGTACCGACATCGTCGATTTGGTAGATGGCCACGTAAAGCTTAAAAAAACAGGCCGCAACTATTCTGCATGCTGCCCTTTCCATAAAGAAAAAACACCGTCCTTTAGTGTTGCCCCAGACAAGCAGTTTTATTATTGCTTTGGTTGCGGCGCCGGGGGCAATGCCATCGGTTTTTTAATGCAGCTGGCAAACCTTAACTTCCCTGAAGCGGTAGAAGAACTCGCAGGCAAAGCGGGCCTCACAGTGCCCAAAGATGACAGCGTCACTAGCAAAGCAGCATCTGCAGCTAGCCAAGCCAAAACTCAGGCACGCAACCAAGCGTATGACATACTTAACCAAGCCAGCCAATACTATCAGAGTCAGTTACGCCGCCACCCGGATCGACAAAAAGCAGTTACCTACCTTAAAGGTCGCGGACTTAATGGCCAAATAGCACAGCGATTTGGCGTAGGCTATGCGCCCACTGGTTGGCAAAACTTGATGCAAGAACTGGCGCCTAAAGTTGAACAAGAACAGGGTTTGATAGACGCTGGAATGGTGGTGGAGAAAGAAGAAAACAAACGCCGCTATGATCGCTTTAGGGACCGCATCATGTTCCCTATAAAAGACTACAAAGGCCGTATTATTGCGTTTGGTGGGCGAGTACTCGGTGATGATAAACCCAAGTATTTAAACTCCCCAGAAACTGTAGTATTTCACAAACAAAAGGAACTTTATGGCCTCTATGAGGCCCGCCAACACGAACGCAATCTTAAGCGCATTATGGTGGTAGAAGGCTATATGGACGTTGTTGCGCTAGCGCAGCACAATATAAACTATGCGGTGGCTACCCTTGGCACCAGCACCAGCAGCTTTCATTTAGAACGCATCTTTAAATTAGTGAGCGAAGTGGTATTTTGTTTTGATGGTGACGCTGCAGGGCTTAAAGCTGCAGATCGCGCCATGCATACCTGCCTGCCTTATATGCAAGATGGCAGACAAGCCCGCTTCCTGCTACTGCCAGATGGTGAGGACCCCGATTCTCTAGTGCGCCAAGAAGGTAACGATAAGCTTACAGCACGCATTGTAGATGCCACACCACTAAGTGACTTTTTGTTTCAACGCTTAGGCCAAGATCTAGACCCCCATAACCTAGAGCACAGAGCAAAGCTTGCCACCGACGCCAGCCCATTAATTGCAATTATCCCAAAGGGGATCATGCGCAGTATGATGCATGCACGACTCAGCAAAATTACGGGCCTAGATAAAGATACGCTAGCAGAACTAAGTGCGCTAAAAGTGCCTACCCCTGCAGCACACTCTGAGCTTAACCCTACGCCAGTTGCAAACACACAGGCCAGCACTAGCAGACAGGCACTCAACACTGGGCCTGCTCAAGATTCAGATCAAAACAGTACCCATGATTACGCTGATTATCACATGACAGAGGCTAATCCAGACATAGCAGACAACATTCAACACTGGCATGATGAACACTCTCATGCCCAGTCTTCTGAAGACCCCTCTCTTTCATCAAGGCAGAACTTTAGTGCTGTTTTACCTAAGGTACAAAACCCTGCTCACGCTGCAATACGGATTATCTTACGACACCCAGAAGTGGTTGAACATGTTGATGAAATTCCCAGCCATTTAGCCGAATTGAAAATGCAAGATGCTGGGGTGCTCACTCAGTTACTCAATACAGTGCAAACCATGCACAAGGCCTTGAAACGCTGGCCAAACCCTGCAGAATTGCACATTGAATGCGCCACTTGGGATGCTTGGCCCATGTTACGCCAGTTAGCTGCTATGGAATCGTTACTGCCCCAAGGCAACTATCCTCAGCAGCTAGACGAAGCCATTAGCCGCTTGCTAGGCCATCATTTTGATGAGCGATTTAACCAACTAATACACCTAGCATCACAGCCTAATGCCGATGCTAATACAAAAAAACAGCTAAAAGACCTGCTAAAAGAAAAAGAAGAGTTGCAAAATCGGCTGAAAAGTAGACAATAGGCACACCACGGATCTTATAACGGTCCACGGCTACCGGGCGGCATGCTAGGCATCGCAAAAACAGTCCCATTACGGCTATCGTCTCGTGCAGGCTTCAAAAAGCACAAACTATCAGCTATTCCCTTATACTTTGTGGAAGAATTATTGTTTTTCTACTATAATGGGGCGCTGAAATTTTCAATATCCGTTTACTTACTAAAGGGTTGCCATGGCCGCCAACGAACAGCAACAATCTCGCTTAAAAGAACTGATCACAAAAGGTCGTGAGCAGGGCTTTTTAACCTATGCAGAAGTTAACGATCACCTGCCGCAAAATATTGCCGACCCAGATCAGGTCGAAGATATTATCGGCATGATTAACGACATGGGGATCACCGTATCTGAGCAAGCGCCAGATGCAGAAACCTTACTTATGACAGACGGCGACTCTACGGATGAAGCCGCCGCTGAAGAAGCTGCTGCCGCATTGGCTGCTGTGGAAAATGAGGCAGGCCGAACTACAGACCCAGTGCGTATGTACATGCGCGAAATGGGAACGGTAGAACTATTGACCCGTGAAGGCGAAATCGTCATTGCTAAACGCATTGAAGAAGGCCTACGCGATGTTATGGCTGCTTTAGCTCATTACCCAGATAGTGTTATCACTATTATTGATGTCTACAAGCGCATTTTTACTGAAGAAGGCCGCTTAAGCGATCTTTTTAGTGGCTACATCGATCCAGATGGCGAGCCTAATCCGTCTCCAATCAATCCCACCACTGTCGTGAAGAGCGACAATGATGAAGAAGAAGAAGAAACGGACAACGGCCCAGATCCGACTGAAACAGCAGAACGTTTTGCCGAGCTAGAAGAACAGCTTGTAACGTCGCTTCTTGCTGTTGAAAAGCATGGCCGTGAAAGCCCACAAGCTAAGGAAGCGTATGCTCACCTTGGTTTTCTGTTCTCACCACTGAAGCTAGTGCCTAAGCACTTTGAGTCTGTTGCTAAGTACCCACGTGGTGCTTTAGCCCGTATTCGGGCACAAGAAAAAATTATTACCGTCATATGCAACCGCAAAGCGAAAATGCCACGTGATGTTTTCCTTGCCCAGTTCCCTGGCAACGAAACTAACGTTGGTTGGGCAGACGAACTTATCGCCAGTGGCGAACCCTATGCGCCAGCAATCCGCCGCAACGCCGTAGATCTTCGTCGTGCACAACGTAAGTTGTCCATGGTGGTTGAAGAATCAGGCCTTAGCCTAAGCGAAATTAAAGACATCAATCGCCGCATGACTATGGGTGAAGTGCGTGCCCGCCGTGCGAAAAAAGAAATGGTGGAAGCTAACCTCCGTTTGGTTATTTCCATTGCCAAAAAGTACACTAACCGTGGGCTTCAATTCTTGGATCTTATCCAAGAAGGTAACATTGGCTTGATGAAGGCTGTTGATAAGTTTGAATACCGCCGCGGTTATAAGTTCTCTACTTATGCCACATGGTGGATTCGTCAGGCAATTACCCGTTCTATTGCTGACCAAGCCCGTACTATACGTATTCCCGTGCATATGATTGAGACTATTAACAAGCTCAACCGTATATCTCGTCAAATGCTTCAGGAAATGGGCCGCGAGCCTACGCCAGAAGAACTAGGCGAGCGCATGGAAATGCCAGAAGAAAAGATTCGCAAAGTACTAAAAATTGCTAAAGAGCCTATTTCTATGGAAACCCCCATAGGTGATGATGAAGATTCAAGCTTAGGCGATTTTATCGAAGACAGCTCTATGGATTCTCCTATCGACTCCGCCACAGGCGAAGGCTTAAGAGAAGCAACACGAGATGTATTAGCGGGCCTTACCCCACGCGAATCTAAAGTGCTACGTATGCGTTTTGGTATCGAAATGAACACCGACCATACCCTAGAGGAAGTGGGCAAACAGTTTGATGTGACACGTGAACGTATCCGTCAAATTGAAGCCAAAGCACTACGTAAGTTGCGCCACCCAATGCGCTCTGATCACCTACGTAGCTTCATCGAAGACTAGCCTTCGCTATCACACTCACCCAGTTGCTTGGCACAAGATGCCCGGCAACTGGGTGTGCTTTCAAGAACACGCCTCAAAGCATTTCAAGCTAACAATACCTAGCAAAATAACCACGACTCATAAACCTATATTGTTCGAGTTAAATTAGCTATATTGCGTAATTGCTCTATACACATTTTTTGGTTGCATGCTTATGTCATTCACCTTATCTAAATCAAGCAATACCATAGGTATTGTGTGCGCTATTGGTGCTGGTATTTGTTTTTCTACTACAGACGTCACTATTAAGTTTCTTAGTGATGCCTATGCACTGCATCAAATTATTTTGCTGCGCTCTGGCATTGGCATGGGTGTCATTTTGATGATACTAATGGCGAGCTCTGGTGGTGTGAAGAGCTTGAAGACTAAACGCTTAAGGCGGCATTTGGTACGTGGCATTAGTGTAGTGCTGGCTAACATGTTGTTTTTTCTTGGGTTAGTAGCTATGCCTTTAGCAGATGCGGTGGCTTTATTCTTTATTAGCCCCAGTATAATTAGCCTATTCTCCATCATTTTTTTAAAAGAGTATGTGGGCCCACACCGCTGGTTTGCTATAGGTTTGGGGTTTGTGGGGGTGTTAATTATGGTACAACCGGGCACTAACGAATTTGTGCTAGCGTCCTTATTACCCATTGGCGCTGCATTTTGTTATGCCACGCTGCACACGCTTACTCGCACCATGCGTGACACTGAATCGGCTTCTACTATGACCTTCTATATTCAGGTTACGTTTATCATTGTTAGCACTCTTATATGGATGCTAGTGGGGGATGGGCGATTTAACGACCCAAGTAGCCCCTCTCTAAATTTCCTACTGAGGCCTTGGGGACCATGGGAATATAGCGACTTTAAGCTATTTATTTTACTGGGTGCAGGAAGCACTTTAGGAGGCTATCTTATTAGCCAAGCCTACCGACATGCAGAAGCTGCCTTGGCAGCTCCGTTTGAATACATTGCTTTGCCATTGGCCATGTTTTGGGGGCTAGTTGTGTTTGATGAATGGCCCAACAATATTACTCTTATAGGAAGCAGCTTTATCTTAGCTTCAGGTCTCTACACCCTATACCGAGAAACACGCCATCCACACAAGCCACAAATGGCAAGAGCACATGAACGCTAACCCACTAAACTAAGTTAAATAAACACACCTATTAACTACGACTTGAACTTGTTGCGCGAACTGGCCCAAGGATCAAGATTACCTGCCCCACTAGTTTTAACACTCCCGTCTACTGAAGCTTTAGCATCTGACTTAGGCTTAGGCTCAGGTTTCCAAGGAGACTTTTTTTCTGCAGATATAGGCTCAGGCTTCCAAGACGATTTTTCTACAGGCTTTGACCAAGGCGTATCATTGCCTCTAGCGCTAGACTTAGCGGCACTGCTGCCAGTACGCCCAGCTAGCCTGTCATATTCATTAGCCTTAGTTTCACGCTTTTCACGCACCCGCTCTGCATCTTCTAGGCTTAACTCAAAGGGGGCACCAACCACCTGTCCTTCAGGGATGATACGGTCACGAGGGGGTAACTCAAATTGATCACTGGACACCTTCGGCAAACTTTTAAACTTATACAAATAAAAGGCTTCAACTTTCTCACGAGCCCACTGTGTTTTCTTTAAGAATTTAACGCTAGAATCAATACTAGGGTTAGTTTTAAAGCTATGGATATACAAATATGCATGCAGAATTTCAAAGCCATAATGGTCCACAATTTCTGTGAGCATCGATTTCAAATTCAAACCATGCAGAGGGTTATTGTGATAATTAATTTCGTCAGACATGCCTAGTTGCACCTAAAATAATTCATTGTTTAAATTATACCTCATTGCAGACGCAGATGGAGAGTAGCCAGCCATATCTCTGGCCTAACTCTAGGCGCTCCTGTTAACACATCACCAGCTTACCTCAAGAAGCAGGAGTTACACTCATGGGCAAAGTACTTAGCCAACAACAGATTCAAGCCTACCAAGAAGAAGGTTTTGTCTCTCCTGTTGAAGTAATGTCTGAAGATGAGGCGCTATCCTACGGAAAGCGGTTACAGGCAGCAGAAGCCCTGTACCCAGCAGACTTAAGTGGCGTAAACCGCAATAACCCCCACCTGTGTTTTAAATTTCTAGATGAACTGGCTTATCACCCCAGGGTTCTGGATGCTGTAGAAGACTTACTGGGGCCAAGCTTTTCATTATGGGGCAGCGTACTTTTTATCAAAGAACCCAGTTCAAGTCATTTTGTAAGCTGGCACCAAGATGCCACTTACATGTGCATCACCCCACGTAATTTTGTCACTCCATGGATTGCGCTCACCCATAGCAACCAACATACAGGCTGTATGAGCATGATCCCAGGCAGCCACCTTAATGACATCCAGCCCCACAAAGACACCTATGGCCAAGACAATATCTTAACCAGAGGGCAAGAAGTCTCTAATGTAGACCCAAGTTTGGCTATTAATTTAATCCTTAAACCTGGCCAAATGTCACTGCATCACGCAATGACAATTCATGGCTCGCAACCCAATCAAAGCCAACACCAACGCCGTATCGGTTTTGCCTTACAGTCCTTTATGCCAGCTGGCGCCACGCAAAATGTCGGACAAAATAACTGGTCCCCTGCACGTGGTAACTGTGCCCAAGACGGGCATAACTATTTAGCTCGCCCCAACACCGATATGGACACCAAGGGCATTACTGAAAGAGACAAATCCAACCAAAACTTTTCAGACATCCTCTATCATGGTGCAAAAACAAAAAGAGACTATTAAATCAGTGATTTAGGCATGTTGAATCTTGCTCTAAACCACCAGCACGGGTATCATGCGTGCTCCCATACGGGCCTGTGGCGCAGCGGTTAGCGCAGAGGACTCATAATCCTTTGGTCGT
>DCAT01000150.1 GCA_002312935.1 Oceanospirillaceae bacterium UBA1126
ATGCATTTCTATTCTTGGAAAAAAGGTCTGAAAACAGGGATATATTATTTACGTTCAAGACCTTCTAGTAAAGCCATTCAATTTACAGTAGCACCTGATGTATGTGAAAGTTGTTCTGGGTAAAATAATAATTTATTACGATTAATCATATCATCCCTATATTCTATCAATGCTTTCATAATTTTTTTGTCATCCATTTCATATGCTTTATTTATCATATCTTGGTATGATCCATTATAAGGACAATATTTTACTTCATCAGGAATTATTACATCATACCCGGATGTGTTTGTTTCTTCTGCTTGAGGTTCCATATTTATTATTATGTATTGTAAAAAACGTTTCAAATTTATAAAAGATCGTTCATAATTAATCTTAAATTAAAATATATTATATATTATAAAAATGGGAGAAAGAGGAATAATGCATTTATTACATTCAGCAGTAATCGGTGTTGTATTATATCTTATATTATTATACGTAGTTAAACAAAGTCCTTCTAAAGCAGAAAATATGAGTATTCTTGTGGGAGGCGCAGCATTAGTATATATGGATTTTTATTTCTTTGTTTTTAAAGAATTAATTAATACTAATTTATTTTAAATAAAATAAATCATAATCCCAATTGAATAAAAATTTATTAAAATGATTAATCCATTGAGGTTTAATAAAAACCAAAGTGACGTCATACTCTATAGCGGATAACAAATGAGTTTTAGTCATGCCATTGAACATAAAATCTTTACCTCCTCTAAATGCTCTAGTCGCCTTTGACGCGGCTGCAACGAGTGCAAGTTTCACTCAAGCTGCAGCTAAACTGTTTGTAACACAAGGTGCAATAAGTCGCCAAATATGTAGTTTAGAGAAAAGTCTGGGCATTGATTTATTTGATCGCAAAAAACGTCAAGTGCGCTTGACTGCGGTTGGTCGTGAGTACCATCAGCACATCGCTAATGCCTTAAATGAGATATCAATGGCAACGTTTGCGATTAAAAACCCCGTGCAAACCACACAAATTACTATTGCTGCTAGTCATGCTGTTGCCTCCTTGTGGCTTATGCCACGCATTACTGAGTACCTGCGTGCGTATCCAGATATTGATATACGCTTATTAGTAGCCGATAACGTGTTAGAGGTGGACGCAACTGACTTTGATTGCAGCATCGGTTTTAGTGCAGTTGAGCCTATTGCGTATCGTGTAGATCACCTTTTTTCACAACGTGTGTTTGTGGTATCAAGTCCAGAATTTTTAGCCCAACATAAGTCGCTCTCTCCAAAGGATTTACTAGCCACAAGGCAGCTAGTGCTGGATAACCCGACCATTGGTTGGTTTAATTGGCCAGACTGGTTTAAAGGCATGGATATGTCGCCAGTAGTGCCACAACATAAAGTGATTTTTAGTCATTACAATATGTTGATTCAAGCCGCTCAGCAAGGCCAAGGTGTTGCACTGGCATGGGATCATTTATTGTCTGATTATTTGGCAACAGGTAGCTTAGTTAAGGCCTTTGACCAAACTTTGGATACTGAAGCTAGCTTCTATCTTATGACGTCTGCGATGGGTAGCAAGAAGCAAGCTTTAGATAATTTTCGCTTGTGGTTAATCAATAATTTATAACTTAATCTATGAGTTTATTTCATGAGATGAATGATAAATAATCGTTTGTTGCTGCCTCTGGTTTAAGGCATTGTGGTCGCATAATTTGCCTTACGTCAATTTAAGGACCACTAATGAACGCGTATGACCGTATCCCTCTCACAAGTCTAGAAAAAGCCATGCTTCCGATTGCAGAAGCCAGCGGCCTGCCCAGCCCCTTATACAACGACCCAGACATGTTTGCTCACGAACGTGATCTCTTACTAGGTAAAACATGGGCGGGCGTCGGTTTTGCTGGCGATATACCGCAGCTAGGCTATGTTAAGCCGGTTTCTTTTATGGGGTTACCACTGGTTATTATCCGTGATAATGACAATACTATCCGCGTGTTCCATAACGTCTGTAGCCACCGTGGTATGTTATTAATCAATAAAGAAGGGCCTATTAAGGGGAGTATCCGCTGCCCTTATCATTCATGGACCTATGATCTAACTGGTCAGCTCAAAGGCACCCCTCACATCGGTGGGGTAGGTGTACACAAAGTAGATAGCTTGGTATACGAAAGGCATGGTTTAAAGGAAGTGGCTAGCGCGGTTTGGTTTGATATTGTGTTTGTAAATCTAGATGGCAGTGCGAACTCTTTTGAAGAGTTTATTGCACCCATTGTGGAGCGTTGGCAGCCATTCATGGGAGATGCTGGCTATAACCGTATGCGTAGGGAAATACCTAGCGAAGGACAAACCCAAGGTGAGTTCACCTTAAAAGTGGCATGTAATTGGAAGCTAGCTGTAGAAAATTATTGTGAAAGCTACCATTTGCCATGGATACATCCAAACCTAAATGTTTATTCACGCATCCAAGATCATTACCATATAATGTTTGCCAATGAGTTTGCTGGTCAGGGCACTATGGTTTATAACTTAGCCGATTCTGCAGGGACACGTTTGCCAGTGTTCCCCGAATGGCAACAAAACCGGATGAAAGAAGCCGAATACATTACCGTATTCCCCAATGTATTGTTGGGTATCCAAGCCGACCACACTTTTGCAATTGTGTTAGAGCCAGTAGCTAATAATCAAACTGTTGAGCACTTAAGGTTAATGTACGCGGGTGATGAGGCTATTACACCTGAATATAAAGGCTGCAGAGATGCTACTTTATCAGCGTGGAAGGAAGTTTTTGAAGAAGACGTCTTGGTGGTAGAAGGCATGCAGCTTGGTAGAGCGTCGCCTGGCTTTAACGGAGGTCAATTCTCCCCAGTGTTAGACAACCCTACCCACTACTTTCACAAATGGGCAGCGAAACACTTAATTGAAAGCATACAAACAACTGGAGTTTAAAGCTATGAATCAGCGTCAACAGGGCATTACCCATAGTACCAACTTTATTAATGGCGAATGGGTAGATAGCGATGACCGTATAAAGGTAGAAAATCCAGCCAACGGTATATTGGTAGGCACTATTGCGCGTGCTATGCCGACCCATGTAGATCAGGCAGTAAACGCAGCCCGGCAGTGTCATAATGATCGCCTCATAGCAGGTATGGCTCCCTATCAACGTATGCAATTACTACATGCTATTGCTGAGCAAATTAGAGCCTTAACTAAACGCGGTGGCAAGCTTTTGTGTTTGGAAAATGGTAAACCATTAAGTGCAGCAGAGTGGGAATTTGAGGAAGCAGCACGTTACTTTGAATACTACGCTGGTATGGCAGACAAAATCGAAGGTCAATCTATTCCCTTGGGTGAGGGGCTAGTAGACTTTACTGAGTACGAGCCATTTGGTGTTTCAGCTCAAATCATTCCGTGGAATTTTCCA
>DCAT01000173.1:0-245 GCA_002312935.1 Oceanospirillaceae bacterium UBA1126
GTGGTGACTTGGGTAATTCATTTTCTGGCCGCAATTCTTCAGGAGTAGATCGATCTCGGGAAGTTTGGGCGCTTATAGAGCCGCGTCTAGCCAACACCTTATTTTTAGCTTCTATGACCGCACTTGTTGCAGTTCCACTGGCACTAGTCTTAGGTATTACTGCCGCGCTTTACCGTAATTCGTTTTATGACCGGATTGTCAACGCGACTACACTCACTACCATTTCTTTCCCAGAGTTTTTTGTG
>DCAT01000173.1:549-733 GCA_002312935.1 Oceanospirillaceae bacterium UBA1126
ATTTCTTTCCCAGAGTTTTTTGTGGGTTACATTTTGATTTTAATCTTTGCAACTTATTTTAAGTTGCTTCCCTCGTTAGCTAACATTTCTGACTCCACACCTTTGTTAGAAAAAATCTACCGATCCACCCTGCCTGCCTTAACACTCACTTTAGTTATCGTGGCGCACATGATGCGCATGACCC
>DCAT01000173.1:1039-2764 GCA_002312935.1 Oceanospirillaceae bacterium UBA1126
GGCGCACATGATGCGCATGACCCGAGCCGCAATCATTAATTTATTAGCCAGCCCCTATATTGAAATGGCACAGTTAAAAGGAGCCTCTAAAGCCAAGGTTGTTTTGCACCATGCTTTACCTAATGCTTGGGCACCTATTGTTAATGTGATTGCCTTTAACTTGGCCTACCTAGTAGTAGGCGTGGTCGTTGTGGAGGTAGTATTTGTTTACCCAGGCCTTGGCCAACTTATGGTAGATGCTGTCTCAAGCCGAGACATTCCGGTCGTGCAAGCCTGCGCATTAATCTTTGCCGGCACTTACATCTTACTCAACCTATTTGCCGATGTTATTTCGATTATTACTAACCCAAGGCTGTTACATCCACGATGAATACACCAACTACACCCAACGGGGATTATTCTGCTGCCAATGAAGTCACCTTGGTGAAATCAAGAAGAAGCGTGTTACAAAACGTTTGGCGTACGCTAAAAACTGCGCCACCCACAGCTTGGTTTGGCATGGTCGTCATTTGCCTGTATTTAATTGTGGCGTTGTTTGCACCTCTATTTGCGCCCCACGGCCAAGCACAAGTTTTCCCTATGGCATATGCCCCTTGGAGCGATGAATTTCTTTTGGGCACCGATGCGTTGGGCCGCGATGTTTATAGCCGGCTCATTTATGGTGCGCGCAATACCATTGGTATTGCCGTGGCCACTACCCTATTAGCATTTTTAATTGGTGGCAGTTTAGGCCTGATGGCTGCTATAAGCCGTAATTGGTTAGACCAAGTATTAAGCCGTTTTGTGGATGTACTTATGGCTATTCCTAGCCTTATTTTTGCCCTCATGTTGCTATCAATTTTTGGTTCAAGTGCAATCAATCTAATATTTATTATTGCCGTATTAGATGCTACTAGGGTATTCCGCCTTACCCGTGCAGTCGCATTAAATGTGGTTGTTATGGATTATGTAGAAGCTGCAAAATTGCGCGGTGAAGGTTTGATGTGGATTATGCGTCGGGAAATACTACCCAACATTATGCCTCCCTTGGTGGCCGAATTTGGCCTGCGCTTTTGTTTTGTGTTTTTAACCATTGCAGCACTGTCGTTTTTAGGCGTGGGGATTCAACCCCCAACCGCAGACTGGGGTTCTATGGTGCGAGAGAATGCTGGACTCATTCAATTTGCTGAATACGACTTAACCGCTGCCTTAACCCCTATGATTCCCGCTGCTGCCATTGCCCTATTAACAGTCGCAGTGAACTTTGTAGTGGATTGGTTTTTACATCAAACAAGTGGACTTCGTGATGAGCACTAATGACGTTTTACTCACCATGCGTGATGTGCGCATCGATGGTTACAGTGATGATCGTTGGCATCACATTATCAATGGCGTTGACATCACCTTAAAGCGAGGTGAGATACTAGGCCTCATTGGTGAATCTGGCGCTGGAAAATCTACTCTGGGCCTAGCGGCTATGGGGTTTGCACGCCCAGGCTGTAAAATTGTGGGGGGTTCCATAGAGTTCGATGGCATTGACCTATTAAAGTTAAACCACGCTGAGCTTAGAAACTTACATGGATCACGTATTGCCTATGTGGCTCAATCAGCGGCGGCTTCATTTAACCCAGCTCATCGCCTTATCAACCAAACCATAGAGTCCACCGTGTCCCATGGCATTTCAGACATTGAAACCGCTAAAGAAGATGCCATTGAACTCTACAGAGACCTGCAACTGCCAGACCC
>DCAT01000163.1 GCA_002312935.1 Oceanospirillaceae bacterium UBA1126
CGCAAACTTTATCAGCAATGAACACGCTTATCGCCATCGCTTACAGCGCTTTGTTGATGTAGCAGATATTATAAAAGTGTCTGATGAAGATTTAGATTGGTTGGTAGGAAGCCCTCATAATGAATCGACACAAGTGGCGTTGTTACGTGGCACTCGCAAAGCCATTGTTGTGGTGACTAAAGGCGCCGATGGTGCTACGGCTTATTTACCCACAGGTGAGACTGCGCATCAAGAGGTTCCCCAAGTAAGCGTAGTAGACACCGTGGGGGCAGGAGATACCTTTAACGCAGGCATGCTGGCAAAGCTAGCTAATCTAGGCCTCATGTCTAAAACTGCATTGGCAAACATTAGCCGTACAGAATTAACGCAATGCCTAGCCTATGCAGCCCAGATTGCTGGTATTAATGTGTCTCGACAAGGCGCTAACCCACCATGGTTAAATGAGCTTTAGCGGCTGTATCGAGCATATTTATTGCAAGGTTTGAGCGTTAGTAACTTTCGTCTATATCCCGTTGCACCCGTCGGGTATGTCCGCGTAGGTCAGAAACGAGGGCAGATAGTTCATTAATGAGCAAGTCCGCTTTGTCTAACTTTTGTTCTAACATTAATGTCTCGCTTAGGTCGGGTGCAGACACCTCAGGTGGTGCATCAGCACCGGCAATTAGCCACAAAACAGGTACATTTAAAATGCCTGCTAGTTCTATCAATTTGTTGGCTCTGGGGCTTGAGCGGCTAGTCTCCCAGTTTGCAAGGGTGCTTTTTTTGACGCCCATTCGCAGGGCCAATTGTGCCTGTGTAAAGCCACAAGTTTGGCGGGCGTTGATGATTCTGGTACTTAGGATAAGGTCGGGGGTATTCGGTTCGCTGGTTGGCATGAATTCTCAGAGGGGGTTATGAATGAGCTATTACCATACCCGTTTGGGCCTTCGAAATCCACGGTGTTGTTTAAAATGACTAGGTTGCCTCGAGCGTTTGGCCATGTAAAAGTATAGATTCAAGTGGATTTGTATAGCCGCTCTGGACGGCCAACACTGCCGTAATGTATCTGCACACTAATTTCTTGCAGCCCTACTAAATATTCTAAATATCGCCTAGCGGTGGTTCGACTTGCACCAATATTGTTACCTATTTGCTCAGCACTCACGGCCTCAGTTTGTTTAGATATGACGTGCAAAACGTTGTTTAGGGTCAGTTCGTCAATGCCTTTCGGCAAGCGGGTACTTGCTTGGTTTGAAGCCTGTGCTGGGCGAGGCATAAGATCATCCAAGTCTGTCTGAGCCACAGCTGCAACAGTCTTAAGCCTTTCATTATGCTGTAGGTAGTTGGCCAAGCTAGTCTGTAACCGCTCAAATACTAATGGCTTCAAAATATAATCAAATACGCCACCATGAAGTGCTGCTTTGAGAACGTCAACTTCTTTAGCTGCAGTAATAAGAATGACGTCTGTGGCACAATCTTTGGCTCGTAAATGACGCAGAAACTGCATGCCATTGCCACTGGGAAAGTAAACATCTAGTAGTAGTAAGTCGGGCTTAAAAATATCCACTAAGGCTTCTGCATCTGCAATGCTGTGGGCAATGCCTACCAGCTCAAAACCTTCTATTCGTTGTAAATAAGTCTGTTGAATGAGGGCGTTCTGTGGGTTATCTTCAGCGATGACAACGCGTATTGAGTTTTGCTGTGTCATAAGCTTGGTGCCTGTTTGGGTAGGCTAATGGTAACGCAGTTTCCACCCAAAGCAACATGTTCCATTGCTACGTAGCCACCAAGGCGAGCGGCAAGTTTCTGCACCAAATGAAGCCCAATACCATGGTCTTCTCCATCTTTGGTGCTGTAGCCTTTTGTAAAAATTAAGCTTTGTAGTGCAGAGTCAATACCTGGGCCTTGGTCTTCAATTTCAAAAATGAGGTCGGTACCATAGTCTGTCATAGACAAAGACACCTGCTTCCCGCGGGCTTTTTCCATTAAGCAGGCTTCCATAGCGTTATCAATAATATTACCTACCATACTCACCAATTGGTCTATGGGTATATGAGGAGGGAGGTCACTCATATGGCTTTCAGGGTCTATATAAAGTTCTAAACCTAGCTCTTTAGCTCGATTAAACTTACCTAATAAACAACCCGCTAGAATCGCGTCAGGCACTGTATCCATGAGCAGTTTGATCAGTACTTGGTGGGCTTGGTTTTCTTGGCCGATCAGTGATAACGCCTTGTCTGATGCGCCAATTTGTATTAATCCAGCAATGGTGTGAAGTTTGTTGGTATATTCATGCGCCTGGCTTCGCAGGCTATCAGCATACTGCTGCATATGCTTAAGTTGCTGACTGACTAACTCTAATTCATCCTTAGGCCGAAAGCTGGCTACTAAACCAATTACCTGTGTTTGGTGCAGCAGCGGTAGTCGGTTTACGATAAACGGTTTGTGGTTAAACCATACTTCTTGGTCAAATTCAGCAGCACTACTTATTTGCTTATTTAACATGGGGCTGTTTGGCATGATGGTACTAATATTTTGGCCCAGCCATTGTTGTTTAGTACTGAGGTCAAGAAACTGCAATGCGGCTTTATTTATGGTGGTCACTTCGCCCTGCGCATTAGTGGTAATAATCCCTTCACGAACAGACTCTAAAGTGGCATTGCGCTCTTGGTATAGTTGCCCAATTTGCTCTGGTTCAAGGCCAAAAATAGCTTTCTTAAAATGATTTGCAAACCATAGAGCGGTTAAAAGGCTAAAACCAAAGCCCGCAAGAATAACCCATAGTAATGTAGCGCGGTAGCTATTGATCACGGTATCTATGCTGTCTAGCAGATAACCGACAGACACCAGGCCAATAATGTCTTCGCCATTAACATCAAATATGGGAGCACGCGCTCGCATTGACCAACCCAAACTGCCTTCTGCCTTAGATATTACTGCTCGGCCTTGGATTAATGTAGGGCTAATATTATCGTTGTCGTCATCCATCATAGAGGCGCCTAATTTTGCTGTATTAGGGTGGGCCAAGCGCAGGCCTTGCAGGTTGCCAATCACAACAAATCGGGCATCAGTTTGCTTTGCTAAAGTGAGGCTCAGTGGTTGTAGGTAAACTGAATCATTATTTTTTACTGCAGCGGCGACTTCTGGCATTGCAGCTATTGTTTTAGCGACATGCAAAGTTTTAAGGCCTATCTCATCATTTAGTGATTGGCTGAGGTATTGCATGGTAAACCAGCCAAGCATGCTGGTTTGCAATAACGCCATGAGGCCCAAAATGACCATCATACGGCTTTTTAACTTAAGGCGCCGAAAGGGCAGTTTAAGCGATTTTATTGTTATGTTCATGGCCATATATTACTCAATCTGTAGCGTCATTACTCGTGAACATTATGACCAAAATAAATTTTAAGTCCTTTAAAGTGTTTACTACCATAACCTGTTAAGCCATTAAAACCCTGATTATTATGATGCTGCAATAACAAAAAATAACTAAGGAATTACTATGTTAAAACAATTTAAAACTAAAAAGCGGATGTTGCTAACTGCAGCTTTGATGAGTGGCCTGCTCGGTGCTGGCGCAGCTCACGCTGAAATAGATTCAATTCACTTCCTTATACCAGGCGGTGCTGGGGGTGGCTGGGATGGTACTGCTCGTGGAACAGGTGAAGCGTTAACTAATGCTGGATTAATAGAAACGGCCTCCTTTGAGAACATGTCTGGTGGCGGTGGTGGTAAAGCGATTGCTCATTTGATCGAAATTTCTGACCAAGCCCATGGCACTTTAATGGTCAACTCAACACCTATCGTTATCCGTTCTTTATCTAAAGTATTTCCACAGTCGTTCCGTGACTTAACGCCTATTGCTGCAACAATTGGCGACTTCGGTGCATTTGTAGTTAAAGCGGACTCCAAGTACCAGAACTTTAGTGATGTGGTGGCCGATTATAAAATGGACCCTCGCTCAGTCATTATTGCTGGCGGTTCCGCACGTGGTAGCATGGACCACTTAGTGGCTGCTATGGCCTTTAAGGCTGCAGGAGCTAACCCAAACAAGGTGAAGTACTTAGCTTTTGATGGCGGTGGTAAGGCAATGGCTAGCCTTTTGTCTGGAGAAGCAGGTTTGCTTTCTACTGGCTTTAGTGAAGCGTTGGCTTTAGCAACAGCTGGTGAAGTGCGTATTTTGGTGATGACGGGTGATCAACGCTCTGATGCAGCTCCAAGTGTACAAACTCTAAAAGAGCAAGGTTATGATGCGGCCTTCGTTAACTGGCGTGGATTCTTTGGTGCGCCAAGTTTGTCTGATGCAGACGCTGACGAATACGCCCAAACTCTTGCACAAATGTACGATACAGCAGAATGGGAAAAAGTACGCGCTCGTAACGGTTGGACTGAAATTTTCAAGCCTCGTGCTGAGTTTGTTACTTTCCTAGAGCAACAAGAAGAAGTAATAGGCAACCTAATGCGTGAACTAGGTTTCCTATAAGTTATCCATACTATTTATAGTCGATAACGATGTACTTGAGCTGGCGCTTGTGAGCGTTGGCTCAAGCTTTTCTCTTTAACACGGGTTTAACCTATGAGCCTTACTAAAGACCGCTTTGGTGGATTATTATTTTTATTATTATCAATTACCTATGGCTATTATGCCGCTGATATCCCTCTACTTCCAGGGGACAAATTTGAACCTTTTCACGCCCAAACTATGCCGTATTGGTTGTCTGGTTTAGGTGTTATTTTTTCTATTCTATTGATTGTTTTAAAACCAGCACCAACGTTGGAAAGCGAATCAATATCTAACTCAAATCTTGTGCTAATGTTGGGCCTAATGGCCTTCACATTTGCATTTTCTGTCGCGTTACCGTGGCTGGGTTTTCCCATTACTACAAGTGTTTTTCTAGCCTCCAGTTATTGGTTGTTGGGTGAGCGTAGGCCTAAAATGCTAGTGTTTGCTTCGGTGCCGTTTGCCTTGGTATTTTGGCTTTTATTAACCCAAGTGTTGGATGTGTATATTGCACCAGCGCGGCTTATTTTCTGGTAGGAGTAGAGCATGTTTGAAGGTGTGTTTACTGGGTTATCAACGGCGCTAATGCCTTTTAACCTTATGATGGTTGTTTTGGGCTGTTTTGCAGGCACTTTTATAGGCATGTTGCCTGGTCTTGGGCCAATATCTGCAGTTGCTTTGATGATACCAATCACCTACACCTTAGACCCATCATCAGGCATTATTTTAATGGCAGGAGTTTATTATGGTGCCGTATTTGGAGGATCAACTTCTTCCATTTTAATCAATGCCCCAGGCTGTGCGAGTACCCTAGTCACTACCTTTGATGGCTATCCGCTAGCGCAAAAAAACCAAGCTGGTAAGGCATTAGCCCTGGCTGCGTACTCTTCTTTTTGTGGGGGTACCGTAGGCGCTATTATCTTAATATTTGCCGCGCCAGCGCTGGCCAGTGTGTCACTTAGCTTTCAGTCGTCTGATTATTTTGCCTTAATGTTGCTAGGCCTTACCTCAGTTGCTGCTTTTTCTGGTAAGGGTCAGGTGATTAAAGCGATGATGATGACCGTATTTGGCTTAATGATTGCTACCGTGGGTAATGACGTTATTACCGGTGCACCCAGGTACACCTTTGGCAAAATGGACCTAGTAGATGGCATAAGCTTTTTATTGCTAGCCATGGCAACATTTGCACTAGCTGAGGTTATGATGACGATCATGCGCGGCAAAATGTTTTCCACAAGCGAAACTATGCAGCCGGTCGCCCTTAGCAGCATGAAGCTTTCACTGGATGAAGTAAAAGAAGTGGCACCCACGGTTGCTCGGTCGTCGGTATTTGGGTTTATTGTAGGTGTTTTGCCAGGTGCAGGTGCCACGATTGCGTCATTCTTAGCCTATGGTTTAGAACGCAACTTAGCGCCAGAACGGTTACGTAAGATGTTTGGTAAAGGTGCCTTAAGAGGTTTAGCAGCGCCAGAAGCTGCAAATAACGCAGCGTCTACAGGTTCTTTTGTGCCCTTGCTTACCCTTGGAATTCCTGGTTCTGGCACCACAGCCATCATGTTGGGGGCGCTAATTGCTTATGGCATTCAGCCTGGCCCACGTTTGTATGTGGATCACCCAGACGTATTCTGGTCGGTAATTATTTCTATGTATTTTGGCAACTTAGTATTGTTAGTTTTAAACTTACCATTAATTCCTTATATTTCTCGGCTGTTAGCCATCCCTGCACAAATATTAAATCCATTGATTATTTTCTTCTCAATTATTGGTGTTTACCTGGTCAGTTTTAATACCTTTGATATTCAAATGATGGTGTTTATCACACTGCTAGCAGTGGGTTTAAAAATGCTTGATTTCCCAATGGCACCAATGTTGCTCGGCTTTATTTTGGGTGGTATGTTGGAAAAGAACTTGAGTAGAGCCTTGGTGGTTAGCGACGGTAGTTTTGACTTTCTTTGGAATCGTCCGCTCACTTTCTCTATTATGAGTGTTACTTTGATTATTTTATTATTGCCTTGGATCTTGAACTTGGGCAAGCAGCTTGGAACTAAGCTGTTAAGTGCTGCAGATTAATTGCTATGAGGTCTGGTTTGTCTTAAAGGTGATTGTGTATGCCAAAAAATAACCTTTTAGGAATTGATATGGGCATTACAGCGAATGAATTTCCCCAAGCAAAAAGGCGTCTGCGCTTGGGTTTTGTTGGTGGTGGGCAGGGGGCTTTAATTGGAGAGGTGCATGCAAATGGTGCACGGCTTTCAAATCGCTGGGATATTGTCGCAGGAGCACTATCATCTAACCCTCAGCGCGCCAAAGCGTCTGGTAAGCTATGGATGTTAGCAGACGATCGCAGTTATTGTGATTACCGTGAAATGGCAAAAGCAGAGGCTGCCCGAAAAGACGGCATCGAGGCGGTTAGTATTGTTACCCCTAATCATTTACACGCGCCTATCGCCAAAGCGTTTATGGAAGTTGGCATTGATGTTATTTCTGATAAGCCACTAACCACAACACTTGATGAGGCCCTTAGTTTAGCTAAAATGCAGCGTGAAACAGGTGTGGTTTTTGGCGTGACTTATGCCTATACCGCTCATGTAATGGTTAGGCAGGCCAGAGAAATGGTACGCCAGGGAGACCTTGGGGAGTTGCGTCAAATCCATGTAGAGTATTTTCAGGATTGGGCGATGGATGTATCTGATCAAGGTGATAAAGCGCCTTGGCGGCTTGATATTGCTCAAAATGGACCCTCCTTTACAGTGGGAGATATTGGCACTCATGCAGAGCATTTAGCTCGATTTGTATCGGGCTTGCAGATAGAGGCGTTACGCGCAGATTTTCATGTGACTGGCCAACCTAAGGCGTTGGAAGACACCGCGTTCATGCAGCTGCGCTTCGAAGGAGGTGTGCCGGGTACGTTAATGGTTAGTCAGACGATGGCTGGCAGTCAATGTGGTTTACGGCTGCGAATATGTGGTTCTAAAGCTACTCTAGAATGGAATCAGGAACAACCAGAAACCTTAAGCTTGCGCGCTATAGGAGCGCCTGAGCAAGTTATTTCCCGTGGTCATGGTTCAGGCATGAGCCCAGCAACAGAGCGCTTGTTACGCATGCCCCGTGGCCATCCTGAAGCATTAACAGATGCATGGGCAAACCTTTACCTAGAGTTTGCTGTTGCCATTCAGGCCCGCAGAGACGGGACTAACTTATCTGAGGGCTTGTTAGCCTACCCAACCATTGCAGACGGCGTGGATGGTGTTCGTTTTGTTGAGGCTTCAATTAAGTCTAATGAAACGGATTCATGGGTGTCTTGTAAAGTGAATGCTGCTAATTAATACATCACCATGATTTCATTACGACGCATAAAGGGTAGCGACCAAGGGGCATTGTAGCGCGCCATTTCAGGCTCGCTGAGAGGCTTGATGCCTTTATCTTTTAACCATGTCATTAGCTCGGTGATTTTTTTGTCAACTTTAATGGCGCCAGTAAATCCTGAAAAACTCAGCACTGCATAATTACGCGCAGGAATTTCTCTTAGCTTGACTGCCTTGTTATTGGGTGTAGGCAGGGTGTCTAAGGTATATTTGCTAGGCATTACAAAGTGCACAAGCCATTGGCCGTCTTTTTGTTGCATACTCACTGGTGCGGTCATATTTATTTTTTCAGACTGCAGCTGCATGCTTACAGGTGCGGTCATGCTAATTTTATTATCCACGCTAGAACTGGAAGTATTGTCACCAAAAATATAACCACCAATAAGTTTAAAGCCGGCGTTAGCGGCACCGTCTAGAGTTCCAGAAACCAGTGTTTCTGCTATGATCATGGGTTCATAGGCCCTCAACTCAAATGCCTCAAACGTTTCAATAACGGTGTAGTTAGGTTCTTCAATAGCCATAGAATACTCTGTTAACACCAGAATGGTGAGTCCCAAAAAAAAACGCTTTAACATATACTTAACCTTTGTCATATGCGCTGAATTCTTCGGCACACATTTGTAATTGGTATCATAATTATACACAAATATATTCTTAGGGTTAATAAGGCCTTTTGAGAAATTTTGAGATAAAGGGATATCTGAAGGTAACTTGAGCCTATTATGGCTATACAGTGTTGCTGTAAATTAAGCCCCAGTGTACAATACCGCGCGCGCAAAATTCGTTAGTGTCATTCTAGGCGTCAGTTCCTGACACATCGCGTCCATTAAACTTCCCTGTTGCAGCTGACCTTCAGGCTAAACGAGCGTTGGATCGCAAGCGCTTTAAACTTGCACAACGTCTGGTATATAAACATGAGCGAAAGCTTTGCAGATCTATTTGAAGAATCCCTAATTGCTGTTGAGATGCGTCCTGGTGCTGTTGTTATGGGCACCGTATTAGACATCGACGGCGACTGGGTAACAGTACACGCAGGCCTTAAGTCTGAAGCTATCATTCCTATTGAAGAATTCTATAACGATTCTCGTGAAATAGAAGTGAAGATTGGCGATCAAATTAAGGTGTCTCTAGAAAGTGTTGAAGATGGCACTGGCGAGACTAAACTTTCACGCGAAAAGGCTAAAGCTGCCGAAGCGTGGGAAGTATTGCAAACTGCCTTTGACGAAGAAGCGACTATTACTGGCGTTATCAACGGCAAGGTTAAGGGTGGCTTTACTGTTGCCATCAACAATATTCAGGGTTTCTTACCTGGTTCCTTGGTAGACGTTCGCCCAGTTCGTGACGTTGACCACTTGGAAGGCCAGGAACTTGAATTCAAGCTGATCAAGCTGGATCAAAAGCGCAACAACGTGGTTGTTTCACGACGCGCAGTAATGCAAGAAGCTAACAGCGCCCAGCGTGACGAATTGTTGGCTAGCATTGAAGAAGGCATGGACGTTAAGGGTTATGTTAAGAACCTAACCAACTACGGTGCTTTTGTAGACTTAGGTGGCGTTGACGGCCTATTGCATATTACTGACATGGCTTGGAAACGCATCGCACACCCAAGTGACATGTTAAACCCAGGTGATGAAATCACTGTTCGCGTTATCAAGTTTGATAAGGACAGTGGTCGTTTATCGTTAGGCCTTAAGCAGTTGCAAGAGGATCCATGGGCGTCTATCAAGGCACGTTACCCTAATGGTCATCGCGTGCAAGCTACTGTAACTAACTTAACTGACTACGGTTGCTTCGCTTCTATCGAAGATGGCGTTGAAGGCTTGGTACACGTTTCTGAAATGTCTTGGACTAACAAGAACATTCACCCATCTAAAGTTGTTAACGTTGGCGACGCTATGGAAGTGATGATTTTGGATGTAGACCAAGAACGTCGTCGCATCTCTCTAGGCATTAAGCAATGTGTGGGCAACCCATGGGCTGAGTTCGCTGAGAAGTATGCAGCTGGTGACAAGGTTGTTGGTAACATCAAAACCATCACTGATTTCGGTATCTTTGTTGGCTTAGAAGGTGATCTAGACGGCCTTGTGCACATGTCGGACATTTCTTGGGAAGTAGAAGGCGAAGCTGCTCTTCGTGACTACAAGAAGGGCGACGAAGTAAGCGCAGTGATCTTATCTGTAGATTCTGAGAAAGAGCGTATCTCTCTTGGTATTAAGCAGCAAGAAAACGACCCATTCAGTGAGTACGTTGCAGCTAATGATCGCGGTACGATCGTAAACGGTACTGTTAAGTCTGTTGAAGCGAAAGAGGCTGTTATTGAGCTTGCTGAAGGCATTGACGCTACACTTAAGGCTTCTGAAATCAGCATTGATCGTATTGAAGACGCACGTAACGAACTTAAAGTTGGTGACAGTGTTGAAGCTAAGATTGTGGCTGTTGACCGTCGTAACCGCTCTATCAACTTGTCCATTAAGGCCAAGGATGTAGCAGACGAGAAGCAAGCTATGCGTGACGTTCGCGAAGTGGATGTGCCTACTGATGGCCCTACCACTATTGGCGACTTGATCAAAGCACAGATGGGTAAGCAATAAGCTTTTAACCTCTGTACTTTAAAAAGGGAGTGCTTCGGCACTCCCTTTTACGTTATTTACAGGATGTATTAGGTGCCGTGGCGGCATGAATAACAGGCAGCGGTGTTTTTTAGCATTTGAAGAATTTTTATGAATAACTCCCCTATACAAAACTTTTGGCAACTGGTGAGCGATAACGCTGATCATCTGCGTAGCTTAGTGGACGAAGAATCTGTTTTGGCACACGAGTTACTCGAAGAAGTGCAAGATCAGTTATCCGACATAGACCTTCATCTCACCGTTTTTTGTGCCCGTGATGCAGATGGCACGGGGATTGAACTTGTGTTTGGTTGTGATGGGTACAGCCAAAGCATTGATACTGTTTTATTTTTGGTTGCTGCAGCACCTCAGCTAAGCCACATTAAGGTGCTGGCTTTTAATCCAAGGGTAGAGCATATTCCAGAAGCCATAGAAATTGGCGATGCAGTGCTAGAATTAGACGAGCTGTTCTTTGGGTTACGAAATATTGGTGAAGAACTGCATTTAGATTTATACCTAGAAGCCCTGCCAATACTTGAAGATGCCCCTCAAACTGATGCGGCGCTGATGTTTTTAGATGCAATCGTTGGCGAATATGACCTCATGACCCGCATTCATAGTGTTAATTGGTTAGATTTGCCAGAAGACCCTATAGATCACGGACTCAAGCCTCTGGTTGAGTTACGCCAACAATTTGATTTGCTAAGACCAAAACGTCCTGCGTTGGGTGAAGCCCTGCATTAATTTTGTTACCATTGCACTTTACCTTACTCACATGGAAAGACGCACATGGAACCTATCTACATTTTTACTCTAACAGGTGCCTTTGCTATGGGTGCTGCACTTAGTGCACGCCAAGTTAGCCATGACGTTTTAACTGAAAACCAGCAGGCGACAGAGGCCTCTGATAGCACTCAGGCCGTTGTTAAAGTCCCAGGAATTTATCTAACAGCTGGAAACTTATCGGCCATCGCGCTCATTGCCAGTCTAGTTTATGGTGGGCAGAACCTTGTCTGGTGGATTCCTATAGGCTTTTTAGTGGTCAGTTTCCCAGCTATATATTATATCTTTTTGTGTCGATTGTTTAAGCCCAAACGTGCCAGTTTAGTTTACACCTTTCTTGCTTTGGTGGGACTGATACCCATGGTGCAGGGATGGGTGGCCTAAACAGATGCTAGATTACATGCTTTGGGTATTTGCTGGTGTGATGACGCTAGCTACTATTTATTTTGCGCGCCGCGGTGCTGTTGGTCATGGTGCAACTGATGATATAAAAGTGGCTGCGGCAGAAAAATCACTTGCCCAGCAACTTGCTATGGCGCAGCTTGAAGTTAAGCATGAGCAGGCTCAAGAGCAGTCGATCGTTCTCCAAAATCAATTGCAAGATGCTCAGCGGCAACAGATAGAGTTGCAGGCACAGGTGAGCCAAGCTGCAGCTGTAAATGCTAGTTTACACACTAAACTTGAATCACAGCAGGACGCCCATCAACGCCAATTGCAACAGCAGCAGCATACGCAAGAAGCATTTGATACTTACCTTAAGCAATTTGCTGAGTCTTCTTTAAAGCAACAAGCTAATCAACTGTCTAGTCAAAACCAGGATCAATTAGGCCATCTGCTTAATCCACTAAAACAACAGTTAGGTGATTTCCGCAAAAAAGTTGATGACGTTTATGACAAAGATGCGCGCGATCGTGCCGGCCTAACACAACAAATCAATAGCTTGTTAGAGCTTAATAATAAGCTCAGTAGCGATGCAATTAACCTGACTAAAGCCCTTAAAGGTGACAATAAAGCTCAAGGTAATTGGGGTGAAATGGTATTGGAACAGGTGCTGGAGCAATCAGGCCTGCGCAAGGGACACGAATACCACAGCCAAGTTAATTTAACTCAAACCGATGGTAAGCGTTTGCAGCCGGATGTGGTTGTGCATATGCCAGAAAACAAAGATGTAGTGGTAGATTCTAAAGTTACTCTGGTGGCCTATGAACGTTATCAAAGTGCAGAAGATGACGCTGAACGAAGTGTGGCGCTGGCTGAACATCTGGCTTCAGTAAAAGCGCATATCAAAGGCCTTAGTGGCAAATCTTATGAAAGTGCCGAAGGGGTGTCTAGTTTAGACTATGTGCTGTTGTTTATTCCCATAGAATCGGCCTATATGCTGGCCCTTCAGGCTGATGCTGATTTATTTGTTAGTGCCATGAAAAGTAATATTATGCTAGTTAGCCCAGCAACGTTGTTAATGGTATTGCGCACTATTCATAACATTTGGCGCTATGAGCATCAAAGCCAAAATGCTAAAGAAATTTCTCGCCAAGCAGAAGAAATGCACAAAAAACTGGTTGATTTTGTCACCTCGATGGACAGTGTCGGTAGTCATCTTGTGCGCGCTCAAGATGCCTATGATACGGCTCACAAACGCTTGTCCTCGGGCCGTGGGAACCTTATCAACCGTGCTCAAAAAATTGTTAATTTAGGTGGCATTCAGCCTAAAAAAGCCTTACCAGATGCGATGATTGAGCATGCAAGTGAAGAGGATGCTGCTGATGAGCCTTGATGTGGGCGCGCGCCTTAAAGCAGTGCGTAAAAAAAGTGGCCTATCACAGCGAGAACTAGCTAAACGGGCAGGGGTGACCAACAGTACTATTTCCCTTATTGAACAAAATCGAGTTAGCCCATCAGTGAGCTCTTTAAAAAAAGTGTTAGATGGCGTGCCAATGTCATTACAAGCGTTTTTTGTTGAAGAAATGCCCGCACAACAACAAGTATTTTACAAAAGTAATGAGTTGCCAGACATGGGTTCAGGTAAAGTTGCAATGCGGTTAGTGGGTTATAATTATGACCCCCGAAATTTGTCGTTGTTGCATGAAACATACCCACCTGGGGCAGATACCGGCGTGGATATGTTGCTGCATGAAGGTGAAGAGGCGGGTATTGTCATTAGTGGTTGTTTGGAGGTCACAGTGTCTGAACAGGTGGAAATATTACACGCAGGTGATGGCTATTACTTTTCCAGTTCACAGCCCCACCGTTTCCGAAACTTAGGCGACCAGCCCTGCGTTTTGGTTAGTGCCAATAATCCAGCCAGTGTGTAGCTGATCTATGCCTAAACCTAAGCGCCATATGCAACTGTTGGGTACGTCTGGGTGCCATTTATGTGATCAAGCTGAAGCGCTGTTAGGCCAGTGTTTAGACTTATCCCAAGTGGAAGTAGAGATGATTGATATTGCAGATACTGATGAGCTGGTCGCACTCTATGGCTTAAAGATTCCTGTATTGCGCTGCATAGATAGCCAAAAAGTATTGTGTTGGCCATTTGATGAACGTGCTGTCAGTTGCTTTTAATCAAAGCCAAAAAAGTCGTTCACTGTAGTCTCTGTTTGCTGCGCAAGGTCGGCTATGTTTTGACCACGAAAATGCGCCACACGTTGTAAAATATGAGCCAGATGGGCAGGTTCATTGCGGCTAGATTTTGGTTTTGGGCGAATGTCTCTAGGCAAGAGATAGGGGGAGTCTGTTTCTAACATGAGCCTGTTGCTCGGAATCAATTTAATAGCGCTTTGTAGGTGCTCTCCGCGACGTTCGTCACAAATCCACCCAGTGATACCAATATGTATATCAAGCTCTAGTAGTTGTTTAAGAAAAGCCTCAGTGCCCGTAAAGCAGTGAACCACTGCTTTACTAAAACCAGACCTATAGTCATTAATAAGCTCTAAAAATTCACCAGCTGCATCACGCTCATGTAAAAATAGCGGCAGTTGTAGCCTTACAGCAGCTTGTAAATGCTTTTCAAAGCTATCAAGCTGTTGAGTTGGCGTAGAAAAATTTCGATTAAAATCTAACCCCGTTTCGCCAATAGCAACTACCCGGGGGTGCTGCCAAAGCGCTGTAAGCTGTTGCCAAGACTTAGGATTGTTTTCACTTGCACTATGGGGATGGAAACCTGCGGTTGCAAAACGCTTGCAGGGCAACGAATCGTCTAGGCTAAGTTCAAGCGCATGTTGGCTAGTGGATAACGAAGTGCCAGTAATAATATGCCGGTGCACCCCTGCATCCAATCCACGCTGCAGGGTATCAGCTAGGTCTTTGTTAAATCGGTCATTGGTTAAATTGACACCAATATCGGTGATGCTAGGGTATTTCAACGTATTCAGCTTCCAATAATTATGGCATGTTGGCACATTAGATTGCCACGGAAAAATTGACGACATTGGGTGTTGCAGAGGCTTTTATTCACTTTTGACCTTGTCGTATTATTTATTAGTGTTTTTTTAAAATAGCTGAAAATTGTTCAGTTACATCACTAAAATTCATTATCAACTTATTATTTGGCCAGTTGCAACTTTAATAAGCGTGCTTTTGCATGGTTTTATCACCTTTAAGTATCTGACAGCCTAGAAGAAACGTTATAATTGTGTCTGTTTAGTTAATACTTCACCCACACTGAGTGCGGGTGTTGAATCTTGCCCTACCTTTTAGGTCCTTTAATGAATTTATTACGTTTACAACAAGTCCATCTTGCTTACGGCGATGTGGCCATACTTGACGATGTCAATTTACAGATTGATGCGGGTGATCGAGTGTGTCTTATTGGCCGTAACGGGGCAGGCAAATCTAGCCTCATAAAATTGTTAGTCGGCGAGCAATTACCAGATAGTGGCAACGTTTGGCGCAGTCCTGCGTGTAAAATTGGGTACCTGCAGCAAGACCTGCCAGATCGTGAAGACTTGTGTGTCAGCGAGCTAGTCGCTATGGGTATGGGTGAGGTTTACGACATACGCAATCGATATGACGAAATTGCTATGGGTGAATTAGACGACAAGTCGATGAAGCAGTTGGAAATTGTAAGCCATCGAATTGATGAGTTAGATGGCTGGCAAATGGAAACTAAGGTTGAGCGTATTTTGACTCGCCTTAACTTAGACGGCACACAAGTGCTTAGTCAGTTATCAGGTGGTTGGAGAAGGCGCGTAGCACTCGCCAGAGCGTTGGTTTCTGAGCCTACGTTATTGTTATTAGATGAGCCTACCAACCATTTGGATATATTGGCCATTGAATGGCTAGAAAAACAGTTGTTAGACTTTAGTGGCGCCATTATCTTTATTACTCACGACCGCAGCTTTTTGCAGGTATTGGCTAACAAAATTGTAGAGCTAGACCGTGGGCACTTAAACTACTTCCCAGGTAACTATGAGCGGTTTTTAGCCTACCGTGAGCAGCAATTAATGGAGGAGGATCGCCATAATGCGCTGTTTGATAAAAAGTTAGCCCAAGAGGAAGTTTGGATTCGCCAAGGTATTAAAGCCCGCCGTACCCGCAATGAGGGCCGTGTGCGAGCGCTTGAATCACTGCGTAAAGAACGTGGTGACAGAAGAGAACGTCAAGGTAACGTGAAGTTACAACATGCCCAAGCTGCTAAATCTGGCCAACTAGTGTGTGAGCTAGAAAACGTCAGCCATGGTTATGGCGAGCAAACCTTGATTAAGAATTTTGATTTGAACTTACTCAAGCTAGACCGTATAGGCCTTGTGGGCGCTAACGGCGTGGGTAAATCCACCTTGTTAAAACTAATTTTGGGTCAATTAGAGCCCAACTCTGGCACAGTTAAGCGTGGCACCAAGTTAGAAGTGGCCTATTTTGACCAATTGCGTGATCAATTAGACCTTACTAAAACGGTAATGGATAACCTTGCTGAAGGTCGTGAGAGTATTACTGTGGGTGGCAAAGAACGCCACGTAATGAGCTATTTAGGGGACTTTTTGTTTTCTCCTAAACGGGTTCGTAGCCCCGTAAGTAGCCTTTCTGGTGGTGAACGTAACCGTTTGTTGTTGGCTCGTTTGTTTAGCAAGCCGTCAAACATGCTAGTGCTGGATGAGCCCACGAACGACCTGGATATTGAAACTCTCGAATTGTTGGAAGAAATGTTGGCTAACTATCCGGGCACTGTGCTTCTAGTGAGCCACGATCGTGCTTTCTTAGACCGAGTAGTGACCTCGTGTTTAGTGTTTGATGGCCAAGGCCATATTACTGATTCTGTGGGTGGATATAGTGATTGGGTTAGGCGCGGTGGAAAGCTTCAGGTTCCTACTGTGCAGGGTCACAGCAAGCCAACGGGAATGGCACCAACGCCACTTAAAGCTAAAGATAAAGCTAAAGCTAAAGCGGGTGTTAAGTTAAGCTATAAAATTCAGCGCGAGCTAGATTTACTGCCAGGCCAAGTTGAAACGCTAGAAGCAGAGCTAGAAGCGTTACAAAACGAAATTGGTCATACGGACTTTTATAATAAGGGCCAAGACCATGTAAGTGCTCGCCTTGCACACCTTGAAACTCAGACCGTTGAATTAGAGAAGACCATGGATCGGTGGCTAGAAGTAGAGGCGATGCAGGAAGGCTAAACCCTTACTGCTAAAACATCACACGTTGCCCCGTGTAAGATGCCATTAGACGTTGAGCCCAGCAATAGTGCTAGGCCATGGCGTCCGTGGCTTCCCACTACAATGAGGCCAGTGCTGAGTTCAATAGCCACCCGGTGAACTTCGGTTTCAATATGGCCAGACACGATTAATTGTGCAACATCGCCTAGTTCCTGTTGTTTTACAAAATTACTCATGCGCTCTTCGGCATCATCATGCAGCTGTGTTTGTATCACGGATAAATCCATGGGTATGTCCCCACCATAGGCGTAACTTAAGGGCTCTGTCACATGAATTAAGGTGAGCTTTGCGCCACTTTGTAAACTTAGATGATGGGCCTTTTGAACCACCTTATTGGCTTCTTCGTTAAGGTCTATGGCAACTAAAATGTTTTGGTAAATGTTCATGTTACGTCCTCCTACATGTTTTAATTAAGTGTAACACAGTCATTTTTGGTTTATGGTTTTACCCAAAATGGTGTCATTGGCTTTAAGTTTTTATTAAAAATCACCATTTTTTTATTAAATCAGTGGAGTAGTTGTGGAAATTAAGTTAGTTATTGTTATTTTGGTATGCCTCTCCCTAGTGGGATCTGTGGCGTGGGTTATGCCTACGTCTGTGCAGCGAGCTCAAGCAAAGATCCGTCAACTAGCTATGGCCAAAGGCTTAAAGATTAGAGTGGGTAAGCATCAAGGGCCAAGAGAGCAGGGAGAAATCACCCCCCAAAGTCACTTAGCTACCAGCTACGGCTTACCTCGGCCGAGGAGCCGCAACAGGGTTGTTGGTATCGCCGCTATCAAACAAGCAACATGGGAAATATTTAAAGCGGATGGGCTTAATACCAAAGGTTTGCCAAAAGGATGGTGCTGGAATTGTGGTGAAGGCGCCTTAAAGCCAGAACAGTTAAGTCATTTGGCCCTGCTCATTGAACAGTTACCAAACGACGCATATGCCATTGGCGTCACACCCATAATGGCTCAGGTTTACTGGAACGAAAAAGCCACGCCAGAGCAACTAGATGATCTAGAAAGTGTATTAAAACAATTGGTCTCTGGTAGTTTTTAGTACCTAACTGTTGTTTTGTGGCTCTAGAGTCATGGTTGACTTTGCCTCAGTCTGGTTTAAAGTGCTACCACTGTTTCAAACAAGTGTATGAAATTTTATATTGCTGTTTCATAGACCCGTTAAATTCACCCAAGGAGTCCATGCATGATCTATGCAGGCAACGCCATTCAGGTCGAAATGCACGACCATCAATTAGCTAAGCTAACCTTTGATCTCAAGCACCAGTCGATTAATAAACTAAATGTGGCAACATTAATTGAACTGCAACAAGCCATTGCTGCCGTCAGTAGTAATGGCAGCATAAAAGGTTTAATGCTCGCCAGTGCCAAAGCAACCTTTATTGTCGGCGCAGACATTACTGAGTTTCTGAACTTTTTTGGTATCGAAGAACAGGCTTTAATCGACGCTAACATGGAGGTTAATAGTACTTTTAGTTGCCTTGAAGACCTGCCTATGCCCACAGTTTCGTTGATCAACGGTTTGGCATTAGGTGGTGGATTTGAACTGTGTTTGAGCACTGATTACCGCATTATGACTCCCGACGCCAAAGTAGGCCTGCCAGAAGTAAAACTAGGCATTTTTCCTGGTTGGGGAGGTACTGTTCGCTTACCTAGGCTAATCGGTCTAGATAATGCCATTGAGTGGATTTGTGGTGCCAACGAAAAGAAATCTGCTGAAGCGCTCAAAGGTGGGGCAGTAGATGCCATTGTAGCAAATGATCAGCTATTAGAAGCGGGTGTGCATTTGCTTAACCAATGTTTGGCTTGCGAGTTAGATTACCAAACCAAGCGAGCCGTTAAAATTGCTAAGCTGTCGTTACCTCCTATGGAGCAAATGATGGCTTTTGAAACCTCCAAAGGTTTTGTAGCAGGTAAAGCGGGCCCCCATTATCCAAGCCCTCTAACCGCCATTAAAACAATGCAAAAACACGCGGGCATGACCCGTGATAAAGCGTTAGCTATAGAAGCTAAAGGTTTTGCAAAAATGGCACAAACACCCGTGGCTGCAAACCTAGTAGGTATTTTTCTTGCTGATCAATACCTTAAGCGAACGGTTAAAGCCTTAGCGCCTAAAGCCACTAAAGTTGGCCAAGCTGCTGTCATTGGTGCGGGCATTATGGGGGGAGGTATTGCCTATCAGTCGGCTTATAAAGGCATCCCAATTGTCATGAAAGACATTGCTGAACCAGCTATACAGCTTGGTTTGGATGAGGCCACAGGTATTTTAGAAAAACGTGTTAGTCGGGGTCGCATGAAGCCTGCTCAAATGGCTAAAGTACTCAATAATATTCGCCCAACATTAAGCTATGCAGACATTGCTAGCGTCGATTTAGTGGTGGAAGCTGTAGTAGAGAACCCAAAAATCAAGGGTATTGTATTAGCTGAATTAGAAGCCCAAGTAAAACACGATGCGGTGATTACGTCTAACACCTCTACCATTTCTATAGACCTTTTAGCCAAAAGCCTAAAAGATGCTTCTCGTTTTTGTGGCATGCACTTTTTTAATCCAGTACACAAAATGCCGTTGGTTGAAGTGATTCGGGGAAGTAAAACCAGTGACGAAACTATTGCTACAACGGTAGCTTATGCAGACGCCATGGGCAAAAAGCCTATTGTGGTCAATGATTGCCCTGGGTTCTTCGTTAACCGTGTATTGTTCCCTTACTTTGGTGGTTTTGGCATTTTGTTAGAGCAGGGCATCAATTTTAGTCGTGTTGATAAGATAATGGAGCGCTTTGGCTGGCCCATGGGCCCAGCCTACCTACTTGACGTAGTAGGTATAGATACGGCTCACCATGCGCAAGCAGTAATGGCTGAAGGGTTTCCAGAACGGATGGCCGGCCAAGGTGAAGCTGCAGTTGATTTAATGTTTAAAGAGCAGCGGTTTGGTCAAAAAAATAAGCTTGGTTTTTATGCCTATGAAAAAGATAAAAAAGGCCGCTTACAAAAGCAGATCGATAACGCCTTAGTTGAAAAGCTTGCGGGTCTATGTGAGAACCCAATAGAACTTAGTGACGAACAAATTATTGATCACTTAATGATTCCTTTATGTTTAGAAGTGGCGCGCTGTTTAGAAGAAAAAATTGTCGCTAGTCCTGCAGAAGCAGACTTGGCGTTAGTCTATGGCATTGGTTTTCCACCCTTCCTTGGAGGTGCACTAAAGTACATAGATACTATCGGTTTACAAAACTTCTGTGACAAGGCTGATGCCTTAGCAGCAGTGAGTCCACTGTATTCAGTACCCACACAAATGCGTGAGATGGCAGCCCAAGGCGAAACATTTTACGGCAAGCTGCAACCTGCTCATTAAATTCGGAGAAAAAAATGCAATTACAAGCCAATGATATTGTTGTCGTAGACGGTGCTCGTTCTGCTATGGGCCGCTGTAAAGGTGGAGTATTTAGAAATGTACGTGCAGAGAACTTATCTGCTGCTGTGATCGATGGCCTTTTTGCCCGCAACCCAGAGCTTAATCCTGCTCACGTGGAAGATGTGATTTGGGGTTGTGTAAACCAGACCTTAGAGCAAGGTTTTAATGTCGCCCGCAACGCTTCTTTATTGAGCGTTATTCCGCATACGGTAGCGGCTCAAACAGTTAACCGTTTGTGTGGCTCTTCTATGGCAGCTTTGCACACGGCAGCTCAAGCCATTGCCACAGATAATGGTGACTTGTTTGTTGTAGGTGGGGTAGAACATATGGGTCATGTGGCTATGGGCCACGGTGTTGACATTAATCCAGCGGGTAGCAAGCATGCAGCCAAAGCGGCCATGATGATGGGCCTAACGGCTGAGTTATTAGGAAAAATGCATGGTATTAGCCGTGAAATGCAAGATGAGTTTGCCGTACGTTCGCACCGTCTAGCCCATCAAGCTGCAGAAAATGGCGACTTCGATAATGAAATTATTGCGATTGAAGGCCATGACTCTTTAGGCCGGCTTATTAAAGTAGGCCGTGATGAAGTTATTCGTCCAGAAACTAATCTTGAGTCTTTGGCTAAGTTGCGCCCAGTATTTGACCCGAAAAATGGCACCGTAACGGCGGCTACATCTTCAGCACTTTCAGATGGTGCTTCAGCCATGTTGTTAATGTCTGGCGCCAAAGCTATGGCACTGGGCCTTAAGCCGTTAGCACGGATTAAATCGATGGCAGTGGCAGGGTGTGATCCTTCAATCATGGGCTATGGCCCAGTACCTGCGACTAAGAAAGCCTTAAAGCGTGCCGGTTTAACCATTGCAGATATTGGTGTAGTGGAACTTAATGAAGCTTTTGCTGCTCAGTCATTACCGGTGTTAAAAGACCTAAAACTGATTGACCAACTTGATGAAAAAGTAAACTTGCATGGCGGCGCCATTGCCTTAGGACACCCTTTGGGTTGTTCTGGTACGAGAATTTCTGTGAGTTGTTTAACACGTATGAAGAAACACGATGTACAGTTTGGTTTGGCCACTATGTGTATTGGCATGGGTCAAGGCATTGCCACAGTATTTGAACGCCTGTAAGTATTGCTTCTACAAACTTCAATAAATTCAAAAGGCTGGTTATCCAGCCTTTTGTAATTTTGTTAGATGATATTGCTTGCTTTTTGTATCAAAAAATGGAATTTTAAAGAATAGGTCCTGCAACAAAGGCTTGACCTTCTCAGATATGTGCCTAAACTTGAGCGCCTTAAAGGTACCGTGACAGATGCGGTGAATACGTAATCATTGGAATTAAATTTCATGGGTAAGTCCCTCGTTATAGTCGAATCACCAGCCAAGGCTAAAACCATCAATAAATACCTGGGTTCAGAATTTATTGTAAAGTCCAGTGTTGGCCATATACGCGACTTGCCAACTAAGTCTCCTCCAGGAAGCGCAGACCCTAAAGCACGCGCAGCTGAGGCTGCCAAAGTGCGTAACATGGACCCTGACGATAAGGTCATTTACAAACAATCCAGATCTCGCCAGCAACTTGTCAGACGCATGGGTATCGACCCTGGAAATGATTGGCGAGCTGACTATCAAATACTTCCTGGTAAAGAAAAAGTAGTAGAAGAGTTACGCCGTCTTGCCAAAGACGCAGACACCATTTACCTCGCAACGGATTTGGATAGAGAAGGAGAAGCCATTGCGTGGCACCTTCGTGAAGCCATTGGTGGTGATCAAAGCCGTTATCAGCGTGTCGTATTTAACGAAATTACTGAAACGGCGATCCAAGCTGCATTTGCCAACCCAGGCGAATTAGATATGGATCACGTTAATGCGCAACAAGCACGGCGCTTTTTAGACCGTGTTGTGGGCTTTATGGTGTCGCCACTATTGTGGGCGAAAATTGCTCGTGGCCTATCTGCAGGGCGAGTTCAGTCTGTTGCTGTAAAGTTAGTTGTTGAGCGAGAGCGGATTATTCGCGCT
>DCAT01000157.1:0-151 GCA_002312935.1 Oceanospirillaceae bacterium UBA1126
CCTTCTTCGTGCGCTTGCATACCATCAACACCCAGCATTTGATCCACGGCAAATCGAAATGCCACGGCACAGCTGTCACCTATGGCCTCTTGCGTGTCCTGCAGGAGTTCCCGGGTGAGTCTAAGCCGGTTTTCTAAACAGCCGCCGTATT
>DCAT01000157.1:438-2596 GCA_002312935.1 Oceanospirillaceae bacterium UBA1126
CAGGGTGAGTCTAAGCCGTTTTTCTAAACAGCCGCCGTATTCATCTATTCGTTGATTATATTCAGGTAATAAAAAATGGTGAGGCAAAGACATCTCGTGCCCAGCATAAACATAAACGATGTCAAAACCGGCCCGCTTAGCGCGTATAGCAGCAGCTTTATGCCACCGACGAAATTCTCGAATATCAGCTTTATCCATGGCCCTGGCCTGTTTTGGATAAATTATATCTAAAGAACGGCTACTGGGAGCCAATGCTGGGGTACGGGAATATAAATTAGACGTGTGGCTACCGTTATGCACTAATTCAACAGCGGCTAAGGCGCTATGCTCATGCACACTGTGGGTCATTAATTGCAATGCTGGGATATCACGCTCATCCCAGAGACGCTGCTCTACAGCGGGTGATAAATCAGAGCTGGGATGGATTTCTGTTTCTTCAGTACTAACCACCGCCCAGCCACCTTGGGCTTTCATGCCCCGCATAGCCGCATGGGCTTGGGGGCGCAAGTGTCCCATACCACAGCAATGAGGCACTTGATAAAAGCGGTTTTTAGCCGTTACTGGGCCAATTTTTACAGGTTCAAATAACACATCATAATTAGACATTTACTTTGCCTCAGGGCAATTAATGGACAATCGTCCATTTTATTTTTATACTTATAACGCCATTTGTCAATACGATGTTTTCATGTTTCAAACTCCCACCCTGCGAGAGCAAAAGAAAGCTCACAACCGTGAATTATTGTTAGAAGCAACAGCCAGTGTTATTGCCACTGATGGAATCACAGGCGCATCTATAACCCGTATTATTGAACAGGCAGGCCTATCGAGGGGCATGGTGCATTTGCACTTTGTCAATAAAGAAGCCTTATTAGTGGCCGTGGCTAGGCATATGAGAGAACAGTACTTTCACCATATAAACGAATTTTTAACAACGACCTCACCCCAACCTCAGTATCAGCTTGAAGCTATTATTAACGCTGAGTTAAGTGAGCAAATACTAAATCGGCGTAGTATCAACATTTGGTACGCATTTCGTGGCCAATGTCACCAAGAAAATGCCTATATGCAATATGCAGATACACGAGACGCTGCCATGAAAGACAAGGTTTACCGCGCCTTTGTACAACTGCTCAACCGACCAGAAAGCAGGCAAGAAGGTAAGCAAGACATCTGCAGTGACGCAACCTATGGCTTACTCGCCTTATTAGAGGGTATGTGGTCAGATTATTTTTTACACAGCGATGAATTTAATCGCCAAACCGCCAAACGTATAATATTCCGCCAGTTAAGTGGGTTGTTCCCCAACCACTTTGATTTAACCGGTGCCATGTAAAAAACAGCCAAAGTTGTGCTAATACGCCGCTTACCAATGAGCTAAGTAACCGCAACGAATAATGCTGAGGAAGCTAGCCTTATGAGCAAACGTGATTCTCGATATGACATATTGTTTGAACCTATAAAAATTGGGCCAGTAACTGCTAAAAATAGATTTTACCAAGTTCCCCATTGCACAGGAATGGGCTGGATGAGGCCACGGATGGTGGCCGACTTACGCGGCATGAAAGCCGAAGGTGGTTGGGGTGTGGTTTGCACAGAGTATTGTTCAATACACCCAAGTTCTGACGACGCTCCGTACCCATCACATTCGCTTTGGGATGAAAATGATATTAAATCTCATCGTTTAATGACCGACAAACTCCACCAGCACGGTGCCCTAGCGGGTGTTGAGCTTTGGATGTCAGGTAGCAGCTCTGCTAACTTGCTCACTCGTGAAGTGCCTATGGATGTCGTTTCATTGCCCAATGGTAACGGTGATCCTTATCAGTCCCGAGCAATGGATAAAGCTGACATTAAGGAGCTCAAGCGCTGGCACCGCAACGCCGCATTGCGGGCACGGGACGCCGGTTTCGATATCGTTTATGTTTACGCGACTCATAATTATTTGTTAGACAATTTCCTCAACCCTAAATTGAATACTCGCAGCGACGAATATGGTGGTTCACTTGAGAATAGAATGCGACTGGTGCGCGAAATTATTGAAGAAACTAAAGATGCAGTAGGTGACAAGTGTGCCGTGGCTGTTCGCTTTAATATCGATGATGGTGGCGGTGCTGATGGCTTTCCTGTGCATGGCGAACGGATGCAAATGTTTGAA
>DCAT01000074.1 GCA_002312935.1 Oceanospirillaceae bacterium UBA1126
ATAAAAATCTTCTTTGTGCATTAAATCATGGGGTTGTATAGCGCTAGTTGAATTGCTTAATA
Organism: Oceanospirillaceae bacterium UBA1126; assembly: GCA_002312935.1. Classification (GTDB taxonomy): domain Bacteria; phylum Pseudomonadota; class Gammaproteobacteria; order Pseudomonadales; family Balneatricaceae; genus Njordibacter. The sequence goes on from DCAT01000074.1 coordinate 63, forward strand.
GGTGTAGAAATAAATTATCTTTTTGTGCCAGGCTTATTTCAATACTGTATGAATTTGGGCAGTTTATATGGGTAATGTGCCGATAAAGAGATTGATAGGGGCCTTTGTAGTCGCGTAAATGCTCCATAGTGGCCTTTACATCCTCAGCGATGAGAAGGCGTCCATGGTGAAAGGTAATGCCTGGACGCAGGAAAAAAGTCCAAAGGTTTGATCCCTCGTCGTTACGCCAACTGTGGGCTAAGTGAGCTACGATCTCCTGCGTGACATTATCAAAACGGACAAGGCAATCCATGACTTGCTTGACCATATGAATTTCAGTCATACGCGCTGCTGTAGCCGGGTTAAGTTCTGCGATCGAACGTGGGTAAGGAATACGCAAGCTTTGGTTTTTATGACCTTGGAAGCCCAGCTGAGTCTTTAAATACTCAAACAAAGCCGTTTTTTCAGTATCATTATTGACCATACCAAACGCATCTTTTAAGTGGCCCTGATTAGCTGTTTGAATAGCCAACTGTACCGTAAGGCTAGACTCCTTTGCGAGTAGGGTTAACCGGGATTTTTTCCCCCTTCCTCTTCCTGGAACCCACACTAACCAGTCATGGGAACTCATTTTTTCCAATACTAAGTTCACATTCCTTCGCGAACAGCAAAGGGCCTCAGCAAGGTCATCAATCGTAGTAAGCACATCACTTTGATGGTTAAAGTGTACGCTAAGTCTCTGATATTGCGATATTAAGTTGTATGACGCAGTAGTGCTCTTCATAAGATGAAATCTAGTTTGTTAAAGCATGCAGTTATATATGTAAAGTTTACATTTATTTTCATGTTTATTCATTGCATACTTTTTAACCATCAGATCAAAGTGATTTGGCTGACGTGTAGTAATTTAGAAGTAACTAAAAAGGTTGCGTGTATAACGTATCTAAAAATAATGAAAGAACCTACTGGAGGTTATTTAACATGAATAAAACCAAACTGCTTCAAAGCATGTTGTTGGCGAGTGCTGTAGCCGCTGCAAGCTTTACTCCTCAAGTACTAGCCGCTGACGTGCCTGCAGGCACAAAGCTAGCAGACGTACAAGAATTTGTCCGTGACAACGGTGCTGAACCAGGTTCCCTTGACCCACAGAAAATCGAAGGAGTTCCAGGTGCTAACCTTGCGCGTGATCTGTTTGAAGGGTTGCTAAACCAAGGTCGTAATGGCGATGAGTTGCCTGGTGTAGCAACTGATTACTCTACCAATGACGACAATACAATTTATACGTTTAATTTACGCAACAATGCTAAGTGGTCTAACGGTGACACAGTTACTGCTCATGACTTCGTATTTGCGTGGCAGCGGGCAGTAGACCCAGCGACTGGTTCACCTTATTCATGGTTTATTGAAATTCCAGGTATCACCAATGCAAGTGCTATCATTGCCGGTGAAAAAGAGCCAAGTGAATTGGGTGTTCGCGCCGTAGATGACTTCACTTTTGAAGTAACCTTAGACGCACCAGTAGCTTTTTTTGCGAAGATGGTTGCGCACACTACGATGTTCCCAGTACACCAAGGCACTGTTGATGCCCACGGTGATAGCTGGACTAAGCCAGAAAATATTGTCACTAATGGTGCATATAGCCTTAGTGAGTGGCGTGTAAACGAGCGTATGGTCATGACTCGTAACACTAACTATTGGAATGATGCTGAAACGATTATTAATAAGGTAACGCACTTGCCAATCGAAGCTGTAAGTGCTTCTCTTGCTCGTTATCGCTCCGGTGAGTTGGACGTAGGTTCGTTCCCAACGGAACAAATAAAGCCATTGCGCGCAGAAATGGGTGATGAGATCTATATCACGCCTAAGCTTTGTACTTACTACTATATTATGAATGTGCAAAAAGCACCGTTTGATGACGTACGTGTCCGGAAAGCCCTTTCTTATGCCATTGATCGCAACATTATAACTGAGTACATTACTGCAACAGGTCAGCTTCCTGCTTACGGTTTAACACCAGAAATTACTAATAATTTTTCCCCTAAAGCGCCTGCTTATGCTGGCATGACTCAGGCAGAGCGTAACGAAGCTGCATCAGCTTTGTTGGCAGAAGCGGGTTACTCCGATGCTAATCCATTGGAAATGAACTTACTTTATAACACCTCTGAAAGCCATAAGAAGATTGCTATCGCTATTTCACAAATGTGGAAGCAAGCGATGCCTGTTGAAACTACGTTAGAAAACCAAGAGTGGAAGACCTACCTAAGTACACGTAACGAAGGTAACTTCAGCATTGCTCGTGCTGGATGGTGTGGTGATTACAACGAAGCGTCTACCTTCCTTGACCTATTAGGCAGTGGTGATAATGATGGTAACTACGTTAACCAAGAATACATCGACTTGATGAAAGCAGCGAAGACGATGTCTGACCCATCGGTTAACTATAACCGTGCTGAAGAGATCTTGGCTGAAGATATGCCAATCATTCCCATCTATCAGTATACAGGTGTTAACCTAATCAAGCCGCATGTTGGTGGTTTTGCGTACGATAACCCCGAAGGAAACTTCTATACTCGTGACGTATTTATTAAAGCAGATTAAGCTTTAATTGTTTAAATAGTCACCCAGTATCTAGCTTCTGGGTGACTATGATTTCAATCAAATATCTTTTGGATAGCAGAACGTATTAGCTTGAGATTGATTTAGACTTTATTTTTATTATCAGGCTTGGACACAGTTGATGCTTAACTTTATATTTCGCCGTTTTTTACAGGCTATACCTACTTTGCTTGTGTTGACTATGCTTACCTTTGCTTTGATGTATATGGCTCCTGGTAGTCCGTTTTTGACTGAAAAAGGCATGCCAGTTCAAGTATTAGCCAACATTAATGCCAAATATCATCTTGACCTTCCAGTATGGGAACAGTATTTGATTTACCTTGGAAACCTAGTTCAGGGTGATCTAGGCCCTTCTTTTCGTTATTTAGATTTTAGTGTGAACGATTTAGTTTGGCCGAGTTTGGCTGTTTCAGCCACCATCGGTGCATGGGCACTGCTGATTGCAGTGACCTTAGGCATTACGATGGGGATGTTAGCTGCACTCAACCATAATAAGTGGTTAGATTACTCGTTAATGACTACGGCAATGGCAGGTATTGTATTGCCCACCTTTGTTATGGCTCCATTATTAGTGTTGTTGTTTTCTTATAAGGTGAAATGGTTACCAGCGGGGGGGGGGCATAATGGTGAT
>DCAT01000124.1 GCA_002312935.1 Oceanospirillaceae bacterium UBA1126
TGCTTTTTTAGCTGCTGCTTTTTTTATTGCCGCAGAATCAACTAGTTTTTGCTGAGCCAGTAAAGAATCCAAGTCAATTAGGGTTGCTTCAACCCGCTGCTTCACTTGCACAGGTGGGGTGCGCTGACTACTACTTTGCCACTCCGACATAACAATAAAAGCAACAACAACATGCACAATCAGTGCAAATATACTTGGTAAAATATAAGTGTGGTCTAATTTCACGGACTTTCCGAAACCAAACCGACACTTTGGGCACCAGCCTGCTGCAGCACTGTCATAATTTCAACTATGTGGCCATATTCTATCGCCCTATCACCCCTCAAAAGCACTGGTGTATTTGGTGCACGTTGTAATATTTTCCCCACTTGTGCACCAATGCGCTCTAAGGTAACGGGCTGTTTGTTATTTTCACCCAATTCTAGGTAATAGTCCCCTAACTTGGTCACCGATATAACTAAGGGTTCCGATACCTCATCGCTTGATACCGGGTCAGATTTAGCTTGAGGTAAATCTACACTTACCCCTTGGGTGAGCATTGGCGCAGTCACCATAAATATGACCAGCAGCACCATCATGACATCAATGTAGGGTACTACATTTATTTCTGCGTTAGGTTTATGGCGCTTAGTTCTAGGCCGTCTAATAGTACTCATAATGCAACCTATAGCTCAGATGCGTGGGCTTTGCGGTGTAAAATGCTCGAAAACTCTTCCGCAAAAGTCTCATAACTAGAGAGTATGGAATCTACCGTGTGCGAGAATCGATTGTATGCAATAACTGCAGGTATAGCAGCGAACAAACCCATTGCCGTAGCAATTAAGGCTTCAGAAATTCCCGGTGCTACAGTAGCCAAAGTAGCTTGATGCGCATTAGCAAGCCCTCTAAAAGAATTCATAATGCCCCAGACTGTTCCAAATAAGCCTACGTATGGGCTGACAGAACCTACACTTGCTAAAAATGATAGGTGGGCTTCTAGCTTCTCTTCTTCTTTCGAAATGGCCACCCGCATAGCACGCTGAACACCCTCCATAACGGCATCACCATCAGCGTCAGTTTGCTGTCTTAACCGAGTAAACTCTTTTATACCAGCCCGAAAAATATTTTCTGCCCCATTGTTTGGGTTCGGCTCTGCACTAACTTGGCGGAATAATTGGCTAAGATCAATACCTGACCAAAACTGCTCTTCAAATGCTTTCATGTTAGTGCGGGCAAATTTTAGGGCTCTTTGGCGCTGAAATATCATCACCCAAGACATGACAGATGCAATCAACAACAAAAGCATGACCATTTGAACCAAAAAGCTGGCATTCAAAATCAAACTCAACACTGACATTTTATTGTCCACAGACGATTCCCCTTCAAGGCTTTGCAATGTTTTTATGCAAAGCTGATACACAATATAGATTTTTAAACACGGAAATTTTAGGTTAAGCTTCCCACGTTAGCAAATATTTAATAGTTAACTTACTAGTAATAATACCATTATAAACACTAAGTTAGCTCGATAACTCTTTCTTTGAGCGGTGCCTTGGTAAAAAGTTCCGCACACTGAGGTGCCAATCTAAATTTAGGTATTAACTTTAGGGGGAGCAAACCCAAAGTGTTCATAGGCACGATCAGTTACGATCCTACCTCGAGGCGTACGCATAATAAAACCCTGCTGTATTAAGTAGGGTTCAAGCACATCTTCTATGGTTTCTCTTTGTTCACTCAGTGCAGCTGCCAAATTATCAATGCCAACAGGCCCACCAGCAAACTTTTCAATAATGGCCAACATCAAACACCTATCCATGTGGTCAAAACCAAGGTGATCTACATTAAGCATATTTAACGCTTTGTCTGCCACATAATCACTTATAACGCCGTCAAATTTAACCTCAGCATAGTCTCTAGTTCTGCGTAAAAGCCGATTTGCAATTCGCGGAGTGCCTCGAGATCTGCGAGCCACTTCAGCAGCGCCAGCGGCCTCCATTTGAACCTCAGACAAATATGCAGAACGCGTCACTATTGTGGTTAAATCTTTTACGGAATAATATTCTAGCCGCTGAGTAATACCAAACCGATCACGCAACGGAGACGTAAGAGACCCAGCACGTGTCGTTGCGCCAACTAATGTAAAAGGCGGTAAATCAAGCTTAATTGACCTTGCGGCTGGCCCTTCCCCTATCATGATGTCTAACTGATAGTCTTCCATTGCCGGATAAAGAATTTCTTCTATGACAGGATTCAACCGATGAATTTCATCAATAAATAAAACATCACCAGCTTCTAGATTAGTAAGCATCGCTGCTAAATCACCAGCTTTCTCTAACACTGGGCCTGACGTTGTTTTTAAATCGCCACCCATTTCATTAGCAATAATATGAGCCAGTGTGGTCTTTCCAAGGCCAGGAGGCCCATAGATCAACGTGTGATCTAATGCTTCAGCTCGCCCTTTAGCTGCAGCAATGTAGATTGACATTTGCTCTTGAACTACAGGTTGACCAATATAATCTTTCAGTAACTTTGGCCTAAGTGCCCTCTCTAAATGGTCTTCACCTAACTGACTTACCGATTCTACGGGTGAGCCAAAACGATCCGCTTCTATCATGCTACTCCCATCATCATTAACACTTGTTAATTTCTCTTTACAGCAACCTAATCAGGTGTGCCAAGCACACAATAATCCAGTTTATATCATTCCTTTTAACGATAAGCGGATGAGGTCTTCACAACTTCCATTTGGCGTAGATCTTATAGCTGCTGTGACAGCTTTAGCAGCCTGCACAGGTTTGTAACCTAAAGCCACTAAAGCACTTTCAGCTTCTGATTGGGCACTAACAGCTGATAGTGTTGGTTTAATAACCCCAGCTTGACCTCCTCCATTATCCCCAGTTTGCCACGATGCCAGCTTATCACCTAGTTCTAAAACTAATCGCTCAGCAGTTTTTTTACCCACACCAGGAATTTTTACTAAAGTGGCTGAGTCTTGATGTTGAACACAGTAGCAAAAGGCATGAGCGTCCATACCTGACAAAATGGCCAAAGCTAATTTTGGGCCTACACCATTAACCTTTATTAAAATTCGAAACAGGCTTCTTTCTTCTAATTGAGAGAAGCCAAAAAGTAGTTGGGCATCTTCACGCACAACAAAGTGAGTATGCAATACGGCAGTGTCGCCTTCAGCAGGTAATTGGCAAAAACTGTTAAACGAGATTTCAATTTCATAAGCCACTCCTTGCACGTCTACAACCACCTGAGCAGGCTGTTTGTGCATTAAGATGCCGCTAATACGTGCAATCATTTTAATCGCCTTGTGTCGATATGGGTTTTACCGAACGCGTCCACGCCGGCTTCCCTTAAGTTCATTAAGTACTGCTTGTCTTTTAGCATTTGCAGGGCTGCGACTGGTGGCCAAACGGACAAGGCTTGCATGCGTGTTAGCATGGCATATCGCAATAGCCAAAGCGTCTGCAGCGTCTTCTTGAGGCAACCCTGGTAGCTTAAGTAAGCGAGCCACCATTTCTTGCACTTGGTTTTTAGCTGCTGCTCCGTTACCTACAACAGCTTGTTTTACTTGACGCGCCGAGTATTCAGAAACAGGCAGTCCATGGTTAACTGCAACCACCATAGCTACGCCCCGAGCTTGGCCAAGCTTAAGAGCTGAATCAGCATTGCGAGCCATAAACACCTGTTCGATCGCAAATTCTTGTGGCACGTAGGTTTCAATAATTTCATCAATGCCACGATATATCTGTCCTAGCCGCCCAGCCAATTCATCACCAGACACTTTTATATGACCGCTTGCAACATAGGTGCGCGTTGCACCTACCGCATTAATAATGCCATAGCCGGTTTTACGAGAGCCTGGGTCAATTCCTAATATGAGCGCCATGGGGAAGCATTCGCTAGTGATGTTAATGATAGATCAATACTAGCAAATACTGTACAAAATCACAGTAGTTTTTTTACCAGCTTCACAGCAAACACAAAAAAAACCCAACAGGTCAGTGGTGGGCCTTTTTAACTGCCAGCCGGCTAATACCGACCAATGCAAGCGTTATTCGGTAGTTACTTTTTCACGTAGTTTAATGTTCAACTCGCGAAGTTGCTTCGTTGCTACAATGCCTGGCGCCTGGGTCATAACACACGCAGCACTCTGGGTTTTAGGGAAGGCAATAACTTCACGTATTGAGTTAGATCCTGTCATTAACATAACTAAGCGATCCAGACC
>DCAT01000166.1:0-21684 GCA_002312935.1 Oceanospirillaceae bacterium UBA1126
ATGCTGTTCAATAAGGTATTTTAGCCTTACTGACCTATTTTGATTAATTCAACTTCAAAAATGAGCGCGTCATTTGGCCCAATCATCTGCCCAGCACCTTGAGTGCCGTAGGCTAAGTCTGGGTGGATAAAGAACTTAAACTTTGACCCAACACGCATTAGCTGAACACCTTCTGTCCAACCTGCTATCACGCCATTTAATGGGAATTGTGCTGGCTCACCACGGTCTACAGAGCTGTCAAATACACGCCCATCCATAGTGGTACCATGGTAATGCACAGTTACAGTGTCTGTAGCAACAGGCATCGCGCCTTCGCCTTCAGACAACACTTGATACTGTAAGCCAGTTTTAGTGACTTCAACACCTTCTTGTTGAGCATTCTCAGCGAGGTAGGCTTCACTATTATTCAATGCCCCTTCAAATTTTGATGATGCCATTTTACGCTGATACTCCTGCACCGCAGTGACTGCTTGCTGCTCGTTTACCAACGTCTTTTGACCAAGGTAAGCGGCATTAAAGCCCTCTACGAAAGCTTCAAGGTTAAGATTATCAAAGTCATTAGCAAGTTGGCCAGCAACCAGAGTACCTAGGCTATAGCTTACTTTTTGTTCTGCATTGTTTAGGTCGATTTCGGCAGCAGCAGGTGTAGCAGCAAGGCCAATAGCGCTAGTAACAGCCAAACGGCTAATTAAAGTTTTCATAGTATTCCTTAGTAATAGTGCTAAACGTTATCATTCAGCGCGTTGCATAGGATATATAAGAGTCAAACCCGAAGCAAAATATTTTTGCTTGTTTACATTTGATTACATTTGTTTGTTTAGGTTTAGGCTTATAGCTAGCTAAGCCTGTGGTATCATCCGCGGCCATGATTAAATTTGACAAAATCACACTACAACGCGGTGGTCAGCCTCTTATTGAGGGGGCCAACTTGACTCTAAATTCTGGCCAAAGGTACGGTTTAATTGGGCGCAATGGCGCCGGTAAAACCACCTTATTTAAGTTGTTACTCGGCCAACTGCAGCTTGACGCAGGCCAACTCACGTGGCCACCTGCAATGCGCATGGCCCACATGGCGCAAGAAATCGGTGATGTTAATAGATCTACTTTAGACCATGTACTGGATGGGGATCAGGCCTTAAGAGCCGCCGAGGCAGCCATTACTGTGGCCGAAACTAAACATGATGAAGCCGCCCTGAGCCACGTTTATGCGGATTATGACCACGTGGGTGGTTATAGCGCTGTTAACCGAGCGCAGCAATTATTGCAAGGTTTGGGTTTTCCAGAACAGGATTGGAGCCAGCCTGTGGGCAGCTTTTCGGGAGGTTGGCGTGTGCGCTTAAATCTGGCTCAGGCGCTTATGTGCCCGTCAGATTTATTACTATTAGACGAACCCACTAACCACTTAGACCTTGATGCCACTATGTGGCTCGAATCGTGGTTACAAAAATACCCTGGCACTTTGTTCTTGGTCTCCCACGACCGCGATTTTTTAGACCAAGTAGTGCAGGTGATTGTGCACTTAGATCGTAAGCAGCTAACCTCCTACCGAGGCAACTACGCTGCGTTTGAACGTCAGAAAGCAGAGCGTATGGCACAACAACAGGTCATGTATGCCAAACAGCAGACTGAAATTGCTCACATTGAAAGTTTTATCCAGCGTTTTAAAGCAAAAGCCAGCAAGGCCAAACAAGCACAAGGCCGTATGAAAGCACTAGAGCGTATGGAGAAGATTGCACCAGCCTATGCTGATTCACCTTTTACCTTTCGTTTTCCAGAATTTGACAAAACCAGTTCTACCTTGATTGACCTAGACCAAGTGAGTATTGGTTATGATAAGCCCATCGTTAGTGCCAACATTACACTATTACATGATTCGCGCTATGCGTTGCTAGGCCCTAATGGGGCTGGCAAATCAAGCTTGATTAAAACGTTGGTTGGAGATATCGCGCCTTTATCAGGCCAAGTTGTGCCTGGCGAACACCTTAAAATAGGTTACTTTGCCCAACACCAGTTGGAAGCATTAGACATGGAGGCCAACGGGTTATTACATCTACAGCGACTAAAACCCACGGCGAGTGAACAAGATCTGCGTAATTTTTTAGGCGGTTTTGGATGGCAAGGTGAGCGTATATTTGAACCCGTAAAACACTTTTCAGGTGGTGAAAAAGTACGGTTGGCCTTAGCTATGATTGCCATTCAAAAACCTAACTTACTGTTGCTAGATGAGCCCACCAACCACTTAGATCTAGAGGCACGCCATGCGTTGACTATGGCGCTACAGGCCTATCAAGGGGCTATCGTGGTTATTTCTCACGACCGCCACCTGCTACGCCAAGTAGTAGACAACTATTGGTTAGTCGCGGATGGTAAAGTGAAAGAATTTGAGGGTGACCTGCAGGATTACCAAGCACAAGTTCAAGCTTTGGCTCAAGCTCAAGCACAGGCTAAGATGAAACAAAGACAAGAGACTATGCGCTTAGACCCAAGCGCAGCTGTCCACTGTGAATCTGAAACCTTAACACCTGCAGAGCGCAAGGAACAAAAACGCCTGCAAGCAGAAAAACGTAAACAGTTAAGCCCATTAAAAAAAGCGATCGCCAAGCACGAAAAAGACATTGATTTATGGCAAGCTAAACTAGACCAACTAGACGTAGAGCTTGCCCAACCTAGCTTGTACGAAATGGAAAATAAGGCCAAACTAAAAGATTTATTAGCCCAACAAGCCCATGCCAGCCAGCAACATGAACATAACGAAGAACTTTGGCTTGAAAAAAATGATGAACTTGAGTCTATGGTATCTTAACAGCAGAACACTGAGCCTTTGCGGACCAGGTACGCAATTAAATACCTCAGGTAACGAGGCCTAGATAACTTAACACTAGAGGCGCAACTATGAGCTTTCAACCAAGCCAACGTCAGTTTCCTAATAGCCGCATGCGGCGTATGCGATCCAGTGACTTTTCCCGCCGTTTAATGCGTGAAAATTACCTGACTACTGATGACTTGATTTACCCCATGTTTATTATTGAAGGTCACAATCAGCGCCAAGCCGTTGCATCGATGCCTGGTGTAGAGCGTTTGAGTATAGACCTTCTCGTCGCTGAAGCGAAAGAGCTTGTGGCATTGGGAATTCCTGCTATTGCACTGTTTCCTGTAACCCCGTTGTCAGCCAAATCTTTGATGGCAGAAGAGGCTTATAACGCTGATGGCTTAGCCCAACGCGCAGTAAAGGCGGTAAAAAACGCCTGCCCAGAACTGGGCGTAATTACCGATGTAGCGCTAGATCCATTTACCACACACGGCCAAGATGGCATTATTAACGATGATGGCTACGTGCTTAATGACATCACTGTAGACATCCTTATTCGGCAAGCCTTATCTCACGCAGAAGCGGGCGCAGACGTAGTAGCGCCCTCTGATATGATGGATGGCCGCATTGGCTCTATTCGTAATGCCTTAGAAGCAGCAAACTACCAAAATACGCGGATTATGGCTTATGCTGCAAAGTATGCCTCCGCCTATTATGGGCCTTTTCGCGATGCTGTGGGCTCTGCAGGCAGCTTAGGCAAAGGTAATAAGTTTGGCTACCAAATGGACCCGGCCAATAGTGACGAAGCCCTGCACGAAGTTGCAATGGACCTGAGCGAAGGTGCTGACATGGTCATGGTAAAGCCCGGAATGCCATACCTAGACATCGTCAGCCGCGTTAAACGTGAACTGCAAGTGCCTACATTTGCCTATCAAGTAAGTGGTGAGTACGCCATGCATATGGCGGCCTTCCAAAACGGTTGGTTGGATAAAGACAGCGTTATGATGGAGTCGTTATTAGGCTTTAAACGTGCCGGTGCAGATGGCATCCTCACCTATTTTGCCAAAGATGCAGCTATACTTCTTCAATCTGATTCATAATGATAACCTCGAGACAGCGACATGGCCAAAGCCAAAACAGCTTATGTATGTAATGAATGTGGCTCTGATTACAGTAAATGGCAGGGCCAGTGCACCGACTGCAGTGCTTGGAATAGCCTACAAGAAATTCGTTTAGCGCCTGCTGGCGGACATGTCAGTGCAAGCACACGGGTAAATGCTGCTAAGGGTTACGCTGGGGTCACCTCTCAATTACAGGACCTAAGTGACGTAGATGTGGCTAGCATGCCTCGTTTAAGTACGGGCATTGGTGAACTAGACCGTGTACTTGGTGGTGGCTTAGTTCCAGGCTCTGCTATCCTCATAGGTGGGCACCCTGGTGCTGGAAAAAGTACCTTATTATTACAGCTCATGTGCAGTTTAGCCCAACAGATGCCAGCCTTATATGTTACTGGAGAGGAATCATTACAGCAGGTTGCCTTAAGGGCTCAGCGCCTAGAATTACCCACTAGTAATTTAAAGATGCTTACCGAAACAGACGTCGAGTCGATTTTATCCACCTGCGCTCTGCTGCAGCCTAAGCTTATTGTGGTTGATTCCATACAAGTGATGCAACTAGCTGACATTACCTCTGCTCCTGGCAGTGTGTCCCAAGTAAGAGAGTGTGCAGCGGCGCTTACTCGTTATGCAAAACAGTCTGACGCAATATTGTTATTGGTGGGTCACGTTACTAAAGATGGCAGTTTAGCTGGCCCTAAAGTGCTGGAGCACATGATCGATTGCTCATTGCAACTAGAAGGGGATAACGACAGCCGCTATCGGACTCTTAGGAGCCATAAGAACCGCTTCGGTGCAGTGAATGAACTGGGTGTTTTCGCGATGATGGAAAACGGCCTAAAAGAAGTTAAAAACCCGAGTTCCATCTTTCTGTCTCGCAGTGATACCAGTGCTGCAGGCAGTTTGGTGATGGTAATATGGGAAGGCACAAGGCCACTGTTAGTTGAGCTACAAGCACTAGTTGATGATAGCAGTATGAACAACCCTCGCAGGGTAGCCATTGGCTTAGACCAGAACCGCCTAACTATGTTGCTAGCCGTTTTGCATCGCCATGGGGGTTTACACACGGGTGATCAAGATGTGTTTGTTAACGTTGTAGGTGGCGTAAGAGTGTCTGAAACTGGGGCTGACTTGGCAATGTTGTTAGCTATTGTTTCTAGCCTAAGAGATAGGGCGCTAGATCAAACCTTAGTGGTGTTTGGTGAAGTTGGACTTTCTGGTGAAATTCGCCCGGTACCTAGTGGCCAAGAACGTATTCGAGAAGCCGCTAAGCACGGCTTTAAGCGAGCTATTGTGCCTATTGCAAACGTGCCTAAAGCCAATGCACCCGGTGCAAAAAATGGTGATGGCTTGGGGGCGATGGAGATTATCGGTGTGAGAACACTGCAAGAAGCGCTAGAGGCCTTATAACCTGTGATTTCCTGTGTCATAACATCACAATAAAAAGAGGGCCTGCCTCATGCCTATTAAGCCAGACATCATCACCCCTAGCGGGCATATCCGCCTCATTAATGCTGCAGACAGTGGCGAGCTGGCCAATTACTATTTGCGTAATCGCACTCATTTGTCGCCATGGGAACCTAAGCGTGGAAGCGATTTCTATCAGCACCAAACCATGCTTAACCGAATCTTGGAAGCAGAGGGTGAGTTTCACGCTGATAAACAAGTTAAGTTAGGCGTTTTTTGCCAACAGAGCCAGCATATGATCGCTAGTATTGATTTCTCTCAAATTGTTCGTGGCCCTTTACAGGCCTGCTTTGTAGGTTATTCCATTGATGCCCAGCACCAAGGACAGGGAATGATGCAGGAATTCATGCCACCGTGTTTAGACTATATGTTTAACCAGTTCAACATGCATCGGGTTATGGCTACGTATACGGTTGCTAATAAGCGCAGTGCAGCTTTGTTGGCGCAACTTGGGTTTGAAAAGGAAGGTTATGCTAAATCTTACCTAAATATTGCAGGTACGTGGGAAGACCATATACTCACCGCCTTAATAAATCCAAGTTATTAGCCTTAGTTCTATAACACCTGCGTCACTGAAGCATTCCCTAAATAAAAAAACCGGCATCTATTGCTAGAGGCCGGTTTTATAAAGCAAAATCAATTACTTAATTTTGGCTTCTTTGTACATCACATGCTTACGGACTCGTGGATCATACTTCATCATTTCCATTTTGTCAGGCATGGTACGCTTGTTCTTAGTAGTGGTGTAGAAGTGACCAGTACCAGCGCTGGAAACCAGCTTAATCTTATCGCGCATTAGTCTTCTCCTTAAACCTTGGTGCCATTGGCACGAACATCAACTAGAACGGAATCAATACCTTTCTTGTCAACAATACGCATACCTTTAGACGATATCCGAAGGCGAACGAATTTGTTTTCGCTTTCTACCCAAAAACGATGCCAATGCAAGTTTGGTAAAAAACGACGACGTGTTTTGTTTTTTGCGTGAGACACATTGTTACCAGCGACAGGGCGCTTTCCGGTAATCATACATACTCTGGACATTTTAACTTCCTCAAATTTAGTATTGAACTAAACATTGTGCTTAGCTCTCAGGCGGAGCAGCCCTCCAGCGGGCCATTATCCGTACCAGCCACATGACCACCTGAATTCTGGGGGTGGAAATATGGAGGCCGGACTTTAGCAGATTAGCAAAGAAAGGGCAAGGAACATGGGGGGTTCACATCATCCCTCTGTCCGCAAATGACACCCATTCAGCGCGGGCTACTACAAAATGGTCCAAGACGCCGATATCAACCAGTGCCAGAGCATCCACCAGCGCCTGAGTAATGAGCTTATCACTGGCACTAGGCTCCGCTACACCAGAGGGATGATTGTGGGCTAGTATTACCGCAGCTGCATTCTTAGCTAAAGCTAACTTAACCACTTCACGGGGATAAACATTAGCGCTGTTGATCGTACCTTGAAACAATTCCACGCACTCAATTAACCGGTTTTGGTTATCGAGTAATAAAACACAAAAAACTTCTCTACAATACTGGCCTATCTCACACTGTAAGTAAGTACCCACTTTATTGCTAGTGCCTAAGTCTACACTTTTTTTAAGCTGGGCTTTTTGAAGCCTTAAACCTAACTCCCTGACCGCTTGTAACTGTGAATATTTTGCGGGTCCCACACCTTTTTGCAAACAAAAATCAGCTACATTTGCAGCTAATACCTCATGCAGCCCCCCGAAGCGAGATAGTAGCTGGCGCGCCACATCTACTGCTGATAACCCCGCACTGCCTGTGCGTAAAAAAATGGCCACCAGCTCTGCATCTGTGAGATGTTTAGGCCCAAGGTTTAGTAATCGCTCCCGTGGTCTTTCTGCCATAGGCCAATGTGAAATCGCCATTGCATCCATGCTCCTAATCTATTAGGTTAAGACTAAAGCATAGCAGCCGAACTCTAATTCGCCACCATGACCCAACTTACAAACACCCACGACAACGCTAATGACGGTTTACAGACGTTATTTAAAAACTTGCCCGGCATGGCCTATCGATGCCTTAATCTACCTCATTGGCCCATGAGTTTTGTCAGCGAAGGTTGCGAAGCCTTGTGTGGTTATAGCAGCCAAGAGTTAGAGTCTCAATCTATTTTGTGGGGCGATTTTACTCACCGACATGATGTAGCAGAAGTAGACAGGCAAGTGCGTGCCGCGGCTGATTTTAATCGCCCATTTGAGTTTGAATACCGCATAGTGCCGCGCTCTGGCCCCCATAAATGGGTGTGGGAGAGGGGTAGAGTAGTGGCTAGGCTCGAAGACGGCACAGCGATTATTGAGGGCTTTATCACCGATATCACTAGCCTGCGTCATGCAGAGCGTATGGTAAATGAGCAACGCGAACAACTGGCGCACGTAGAACGCCTCAATACTCTTGGTGAAATGACTGCCGCTATTGCCCATGAACTTAACCAACCACTAACAGCCATCGCCATGTACAGTAAGTCAGCAAAACTGTTAGCCCAACAGGGCCAACAAGATAAGCTAATGGAGGTCATGGATAAGGTGGCTCAACAATCCCACCGTGCGGGTGCGGTGATTGAGCGCATGCAGGCCATGAGCTACCAATCCAGTCACCAGCAAGATCAGGTAAACACCACAGATTTGTTGAAGGAGATTAAAGACTTAGCCGAAATTGAAGCTCAAGTAAGGCACTTTACTATTGACTTAAAAATTCCCCAAAATTTACCTTTAATCTCCTGCGATCCAATTCAAATTCAACAGGTTATTTTGAATCTATTACGTAATGGCATGCAAGCTATGCAAACCAATCTATGTGCTTCTGGCAGCGCTATAGAGCTGCGGGCAGTGATTGATCAGCAGCAACTATGGATAAAAGTAAGTGACCAAGGCACTGGCATTGAAGACAGCATGGCTGATAAGTTGTTTTTAGCCTTTGCTTCGAATAAACACACGGGCAAAACCGCAGGTATGGGCTTAGGCCTAACCATTGGTAAGGCCATTATTGAAGCCCATGGTGGTCGTTTGAATTACCGTAATTTGGTGCCAAATGGGGCGGAGTTTTTCTTTAATTTAGCCATCGCTCCACAGGCACAAGCATGAATCAGTCAGTCTTTATTGTAGATGATGATCCCGCCGTACGTGACTCCATAAGCTTGTGGTTATCCTGCAATAGCTATAACAGCCTTTGTTTTGAGGATGCTATGCAGTTTATACAACTATTTACAGCAGACTTTCGTGGCTGCATCATTGCAGATATTCGTATGCCTAGTATGGACGGTTTAGCGCTGCAGGCGCATCTCAACATAATAGGCTGTCAGTTGCCGCTAATATTTATTACTGGCCATGGCACCGTACCCATGGCGGTTGAGGCTATGCGCAATGGCGCACTAGATTACTTACGTAAGCCAGTAAATGAACACCAGTTATTACTCAAGATTAAAGAAGCTTTTGCCACTGATGAAGCCAATAATCATAGGCGCCAGCTAGCGCTTAAACATCAAACCCAGCTCAATAGCCTCACTAAAAGAGAACGGCAGATTGCAGCACTTGTTGTTGACGGCCTTGCCAATAAAGTAATTGCGTCTGATCTTAGTATTAGTGAGCGAACCGTTGAAGTGCATCGCGCTAGCGTAATGTTGAAACTAGAGGCAAAAACCCTACCAGAGCTTGTAAAAAGCTATCTCAAAATTACCAAGTAGTCACTGTTAACTGTCATAAAACCCTTGCTTAGGCGCCACTCCAGTCGTCACTATGCTTAAGAATATAGTTATTTTAAACAGCATCTCAACTACGGGTTTCCCACAATATGCAACAGCGCTTATTTCGGCTAGGCTAGTATTACACGAGTAAAAACTTGCCATAGATTAATTAACGAGGTGCGTCATGAGTAAAAAACGTGTTGCTATTATTGGTGCTGGCCCGAGCGGCTTAGCCCAGTTACGAGCTTTCCAGTCTGCTCAAGCTAAGGGTGCAGAAATTCCAGATATCGTGTGTTTTGAAAAACAGGATAATTGGGGCGGATTGTGGAATTATACCTGGCGCACGGGGGTAGACCAGTATGGTGAACCAGTTCATGGCAGCATGTACCGCTACCTTTGGTCTAATGGCCCTAAGGAAGGGCTAGAGTTTGCTGACTATTCCTTTGACGAACACTTTGGCCGAGAGATTGCCTCATTTCCTCCGCGTGCAGTATTGTTTGACTACATCGAAGGTCGCGTTAAAAAGGCGGATGTACGTAAATACATCCGTTTTTCTAACGTTATTCGTAATGTTTCTTACAACGATAGCTCAGACACCTTTACTGTTACTGCAGAAGACTTGCCTAAAAATAAGCAGTATCAAGAGGAATTTGATTACGTTATTGTCTCTAGTGGCCACTTTTCCACACCCCATGTACCTGAATACCCTGGTTTCAATCACTTTGGTGGCCGCATTATGCATGCTCACGACTTCCGTGACGCGTTAGAGTTTAAAGATAAAGACGTGTTGATTTTAGGCACTTCTTATTCAGCAGAAGACATTGGCTCTCAGTGCTGGAAGTATGGCGCCAAAACAATTACTGTGGCCCATCGCACTGCACCCATGGGTTATGACTGGCCAGACAACTGGCAAGAAGTCCCTGCATTGGAGCGGGTAGATGAACATACAGCCTACTTTATTGATGGCACACAAAAGCAGGTTGATAGTATTATCCTATGCACAGGTTATATTCACCACTTTCCATTTATGGACGAGTCTCTTAAGCTTAGAACCAACAACCGTTTGTATCCAGTAGACCTCTATAACGGTGTGGTATGGCAACATAACCCTAAGCTGCTTTATCTTGGCATGCAGGATCAGTGGTACACCTTTAACATGTTCGATGCCCAAGCTTGGTATGCAAGAGATGTCGTTATGGGGCGTGTGGCCTTGCCAACACAACCAGAAATGCAGCAAGACATTAACGATTGGCGGGCCGAAGAAGACGCCTGTACCGATGACTACGCAGCCATCGCTTTTCAAGGCCGCTACACTATGGAGTTAATGGCCAAAACTGATTATCCAGCCATCGACCTAGAAGACTGTAACCAAGCTTTCTATCAATGGAAGAAGCACAAGAAACTAGGCATTATGACCTTCCGTAACCATGGTTATAAGTCGGCACTCACTGGTAAAATTGCACCACCACACCACACCCCATGGACAGAAGCGCTAGATGACTCTCTAAAATGCTATTTGGGCAAGGGTGAAAACGAGGTTTAACGCTAGGCGAACGCTAGCCTATTAATCAGGGGTAGTGTGCCATCAATGGCCACTTCCACCTCATCACCAGGCTCTAAAAAGCGCATGGGGTTAAAACCCATGCCAACCCCAGCAGGGGTGCCGGTGGCAATCACATCACCTACTTCTAGCGTAATCCCTGTCGACAATGCTGCTATTAATGTAGGGATATCAAATATCATTTGTGCCAAGGTAGCATCTTGTCTTAGTTCGCCATTCACTTTACAGGTGACACGTGTATCGTCGCTTAGTGGGCTGCCGTAAGTGGGTGTAATGGCAGAACCCATGGGGCCAAAGCCATCTAAAGACTTACCAAGGTGCCATTGGCCATGACGCTTTTGTAAATCTCTTGCAGAAACATCGTTATAACAGCCAAACCCAAATACATGGCTCCATGCATCTTGTTTAGTAATATTCACTCCAGACTTACCGATCACTAAAGCCAGCTCTGCCTCATAATCTATCTTGCCTGTCACACCCTCATGAAGGGGTATGGTCTCAAGTGGCCCAATGAGCGTATTTGTTGCCTTAGTAAATACGATGGGATACTTTGGAAGGTCAGGGCTAATGCCCATTTTATTGGCAATTTCTAACGCGTGATCTGCGTAATTTTTACCAATGCAAAATACATTGCGTCGCAGGTATGGTAGCGGCGAACCTACTAATTTTGGTACGTAGTTAACACATGCAACGTTTTTCGCATGAGCCATTTTAACCAGTCTGTCAAAGTCATCTTGTATGCGTCTGGGCCCATCCAATAAAGACCAGATATCTAGGCATGGAACAGCTAAGCCTAACGCCTTGCTGGCAGCATCAATATCTATTAAGGAGCCCTGAATAACAGCACCTAAACGACCGCGCTTGGTAGTAACATAATGCATGTAAATTACTCCTGAATAATCTGTATCAGTTAAATAGGCCTTTGTCGCATACCGAAGTTAAACAATGTTAGGTATAATACTGCTTCATTTAAGGCTCAAAGACGCATCGACGCGACATTGTGGTCTATTTCAATACCTTTTATCTGTCACTAAGCAGTCAATCAAAAGGTCCACGCTTCGGAGTATTTAATGAAGAGCCCAGTTAACGTTGTTATTACCGGTGCCGCCGGCCAGATTTCTTATTCCCTTATTTTTCGCATTGCAAAAGGCGAAATGTTAGGTAGCGATCAGCCAATTAACTTAAAGTTATTGGAAATCACCCCAGCCCTTGGCGCTCTCAATGGCGTAGTGATGGAAATTGAAGACTGTGCCTTTCCACTAGTGAACTCTATCACGCCTACCGATGACGCGGCAGTGGCTTTTGATGATGCTCATTATTGTTTACTGGTTGGTGCACGTCCACGCGGGCCAGGTATGGAGCGTAAAGATTTGTTAGAAGCTAATGCAAATATTTTTACTGCCCAAGGTAAAGCGATCAACGACAATGCTAACAGCAAGGTTAAAGTGCTCGTTGTTGGCAACCCTGCCAACACCAATGCTTATATTGCCATGAAGAGCGCACCAGATCTAAACCCACTGCAGTTTACTGCAATGACTCGTTTAGACCACAACCGCGCACTCACCCAGCTTGCTAATCAAACTAGTGCTGGTGTAAGTGACGTGAAGAACCTATGCATCTGGGGTAACCATTCAGCCACTATGTATGCTGATGTAACTAACGCCACAGTGAAGGGCCAGGCAGCAACAGACCTAGTGGACCAAAATTGGATCGACACAGACTTTATCCCCGTGATTGCACAACGTGGTGCATCTATTATTAAAGCACGTGGTGCGTCTTCTGCAGCCTCTGCGGCCAACGCAGCAATTGACCACATGCGTATCTGGGCTGCAGGCACAGAAAGTGGTGATTGGACCAGTATGGGTATTCCTAGCGATGGAAGTTATGGTATTCCTAAGGATTTAATGTTCTCTTTCCCAGTGACTTGCCAAAATGGTGAATACAGTATTGTTCAAGGCCTATCAATTGATGCTGCAAGCCAAGCTTACATCGACAAGACTCGCCAAGAGCTAGAAGAAGAGCGCGACGCTATTGCTCATTTAGTCTAATTTAGACTTTAGTTAAAACAAAAAAACCGCCACAAGGCGGTTTTTTTAGGCCTCTAATTTAGACCTTGGTACTAATGACCATTTACTGGTGAGCAATCTCAGCTCTCTCTTCCGCGTTATAGGACACAACGAGCGGAACGATAAGCATGGCCGTCATGATCCAAAAGCATACCGCCATACCCAATGGGCTATCAGCGTAGGTGAAGATTGCTTCTGCACCTTCCCAGCTAGTAATTGGTGATGAATTAAACATAGGTAAATCCTCTTATTCTTTATGGATACAAGCTAAACCTAAATAGGCTTAGCTTGTTGAACTTACATTATTGAGAACGAATCTCTTCTGGATAGGCAACGCCTTCCAGCTCGTTATCCATACCGTCACGTTGTACACCGTCACCGGCACGAAGGACTCCCAACTTGTTGAAGATCCAAGACAAGACATAACCTGGGATAAAGCCTGTGGCGATCATTACTGCAGCACCAATAAGTTGGCCTGTCATATTGATTGGTGGAATCTCAAAACCGTCCCAAGAGCTAAAGCCTGGGTAACCGCCTAAGAAGATACCAACAGCCAACAAGCCCCAAACACCACACACACCATGCACAGATACAGCACCAACAGCATCGTCGATACCCATTTTCTCGATTTGCTTAGCAGCCCAAGGGCCTAAGAAACCACCAGCAAAGGCAATAGCGAATGCCAACGGTGGATACCATAGGTCAAGACCTGCTGCAACGGAAATAACACCACACAAGGCACCAGACATCATCCAGAATGGATCACGGGTACACGCGTAACAACCGATGATGCCGCCAGCAACACCCATTAAGGTATTAAAGAGGTACGCGGAAAGGGTTGTTGGGCCACCATAGATGTTTGTCCAGCCACCACCTACACCGTAGTTATACAGTACACAAGCGCCGATGAAACCAAAGAAACCTACAACGATCAACATTAAACCGGTAATGGTCATAGGTAAGCTATGCCCCCGGATAATGTTAGCACTGCCGTCTGCATTGAATTTACCAATACGTGGGCCAAGGTTAATCAACACCCCTAAAGCAAAGAAGCCTGAGATAGTGTGTACCACACCAGATGCAACAGAGTCATGATAACCGTATTCAGTTACCAACCAACCTGCTGGATGCCAGCCCCAAGCCGCCGCCAAGTTCCAAACTACAGAACCCAAGATAACCGCGAGCACAACGAAGGATGCCATGCGGATACGTTCAATAACCGCACCTGACAAGATGGAAGCCGTAGTACAGGCAAACAGAGTAAACGCACCCCAGAAAACACCTGTGGCTTGGTCTGCCATATTAGGCCCCATGATAGCTGACATAGGTAAGCCAAATTCACCCCAAACGGGGTCGTAGGTAAAGCCCTGCCACATAGACAAGTAGATTAACCAGCCAAACATATAAAACGTAGGAATCATAAACGCAAATGCGAGAATGTTTTTAGTACCAGAAGCTAACGAATGCTTTACTCGTGAAGCGCCCATCTCGTACATGAGAAAGCCCGCATGGATTAAGATCATTATGGCGGTACACCAATAATAAAATATTTCGAGGTTAGTGTTACTTAAACCCTGTAACGCCTCAATTGCTGCCTGCATTTCTTCAGGAGTCATTGTCTCCCTCCATTTTTTGTTGTTATTTTAAGGTCACTAGCGCATTAAACATGCGATGAGAGATATAAGTATACTGACACAAACGATATACTCATTTCTAACATTCTTCATATTAACCATGAAGTCATACAAGCGTCAAACACAAAACCGCCATACTTTTCCTCATTGATGGTAGGCAAAATCAGTTGTAACCCCCTATTTAAAAGGCTAAGAACCTAATTTACTATGGTAGACAAAAACGACATCATTTACAGAAAACCAAGTTGGTTGCAAAGAAATGTAAAGTTTATGTACATAGCGGCCCTTTTAGTTACCCTACCAAGTTGGCTATGGATTAGCTGGATCACTTTAAATGAACAGGCCCATAAAGACCTGAACCAAAAGGTGTACGACGACTTGTCACTGTTTGCTGACAGCCTCAATAGTGAGCTCGAAAAATACCGATTCATCCCCAAAGTACTAATGCTTGACGCCAGCCTTGTGGCTCAGGTATCTAACCCCAGCTTAGCAACGGCAGGCAGCCAGCCTAACCAACATCTGCAGCACATCCGCCAAGCTACCAATGCTGATGAAGTGTTTGTCATAAATGCTACCGGCACTACAATCGACTCAACTAACCTAGATAATGTTGGTAATCGTTATGAGGATAGTCCCTTTTACAGTTCAGCTAAGGCTGGTGGGTCAGGTGGTTTTTTTACTTTGGGCCTATATGCAGGCATAAGGGGATACTATTTTAGCGAACCTTTATTCGAACCTGAAACCGATGAAGTGGTTGGCGTTATTGTAGTAAAAGTAAATATGGCGCGTCTGGAGCGTAACTGGCTCAATAAAGCCACACCGATGCTAATTACTGACGAATATGGCGTAGTGATCGCATCAAGCATTCCTAGCTGGCTATTCACTACTCGCTCTCCACTGACGGAGATACAAAAACAGCACATCCGCGCAAGCAGCAAATACCCAATGGTTTCTTTTCCTCTATTACAAACACAGGTGCATAAAAACACCCCTTATGGCCAAATTGTAAGCTTACCAAAGGCTGGCTTTAAGCGGGTGTTAGAAGTTACCAAGCGGATGCCAGAGTTGAACTGGACCATTTATGGTCAAGGTGATCTTGTAGCTGCAAAAAAGAGCGTGTATCAAGGTGTAGCCATTTCATCATTATTGTGGGCGCTGCTACTCAGTTTAGCTTACGTGGTGACTCAGCGCCGTCTTCAACTTCTGGAGACCTTAGACCGTCGAGAAGTTAATCAAAACCGCTTGCAGCAAGCCAAGGATCAACTAGAAACCCGTGTCGCTGAGCGCACAAAAGCCCTGCAGCAAAGCAACCAAGAACTCAAGCAAACCCAGCAAGAACTCATTCACTCAGCTAAGCTTGCAGCACTGGGCCAGCTAGCCACCAGCGTCACCCATGAGATCAACCAACCATTAACTGCGATCATGGCCTCTGCAGACAACGCAGAACAGTGGTTGGCACGATCACAACCAGAAAAAGCACAGGAAAAACTTGTACAGATAAAACATCTGGCCCACAAAATGGGCCTCATTACGGCTCACTTAAAAACATTTGGCCGCAAAACTGATGATAAAACTGAATGGGTGTGCCCTCAAACTGCCCTCGACAATGCGTTATCTTTGCTTCAGCCTCGTATCAGTCAAGAAGGGGTTGAAACTATTCTGGAGGATATGTCCTGCATACAAGTGATGGCCAATGACGTGAGGTTGGAACAAGTATTTATTAACCTATTAACCAATGCCTTGGACGCAATGCACAAAAGTCCCCGCAAGCTTCTTAGGATATACTTTCAAAGAAACTCACCCAATAAATTAAAAAAAGCCACCATTTATGTTACTGATACAGGATCTGGAATTGATAGTGAGCACTTACAACACTTGTTTGATCCGTTTTTTAGTACCAAAGATGTGGGTGTGGGATTAGGTTTAGGTCTTACCATTTCGTACAGTATTATAAAAACTATGGGTGGAGAACTTAGTGCTGAAAACTCTGCTGAAGGTGCCGTATTTGCTATCCAATTACAGGCCCGAAATAGACATTAGGCATCGCTGCATAATAGCCACTAGAGAAAATACATGAACCTACCCACTATCTGTGTGATCGACGACCATCAAGATATCCGCAATGCGTTGGTTGAAATGCTGCACTTGGCAGATTATGCGGCTGTTGCCTTTGCCAGCGCCGAAGATGCTTTAAAAACTCTCGACAGGAGCTGGCGAGGCATCGTCATTTGCGATATTCGTATGCCAAAAATGGATGGCTTTGAGTTATTAGCAGCTTTACAGAAATTAGATTCAGACTTGCCTGTAATATTAATCACCGGCCACGGCGATGTGCAAATGGCGCTTAGTGCTATCCGCAGCGGTGCTTATGATTTTATAGAAAAACCATTCCGTCGGGAGCATTTATTAGAAGTTGTTAAACGCGGGCTGGATAAGCGGCAACTGGTGAGTGAAAACCGGCAGTTAAAAGACACTATTGCAGCGCAGGACAAGGAAAGCATTATTGGCCACT
Organism: Oceanospirillaceae bacterium UBA1126; assembly: GCA_002312935.1. Classification (GTDB taxonomy): domain Bacteria; phylum Pseudomonadota; class Gammaproteobacteria; order Pseudomonadales; family Balneatricaceae; genus Njordibacter. Next base: position 16,873 of record DCAT01000166.1, read on the forward strand.
CAACTGCCATTAATGACCTTAAAGAAAAAATTACTCGCCTGGCTAAAGCAGACGTTAACACGCTTATTTGTGGTGAAACAGGCACTGGTAAAGAATTAGCGGCTAGGCGCCTACATGAACAAAGTGGCCGAAGTAGAGGCCCATTTGTTGCCATTAACTGTGCAGCATTACCAGAGTCAATGATGGAAGCGGAGCTTTTTGGTTACGAAGCAGGCGCTTTTACTGACGCAAAAAAAGCGCGCATTGGTAAATTTGAGTACGCTCACAAGGGCACTATTTTTTTAGATGAAGTGGAAAGCATTCCCTTGTCACTCGCTGTAAAGATATTGCGCGTACTGCAAGAGCGCCAAATAGAACGGCTAGGTTCAAACCAGTCTATTGATATCGATATCCGGGTCATCGCAGCAACTAAGAGCGACCTTAAGCAGTTATCTGAACAAGGTGCTTTTAGAGAGGATTTGTACTATCGCCTTAACGTGGTTGAGCTACACTTGCCACCATTACGCCAGCGAGACCAAGACATTGTGCTACTGTTTCGCTACTTCGTTAGCCAAGCTAGTGACCGCTTTAACATTGCAGCGCCTGACTTATCTTTGCACGTGATTGATACCTTAATGCAACATGATTGGCCTGGGAATGTGCGGGAGCTTATTAATGTGGCTGAGCGTTTTGTGCTAACGGATACGCTTATTGATCAGCGCACACTAGCTAACTGGCAGTCTGACAGTAGCCACAGTAGCCTGCCTAGCCGTTTGGAGCGTTATGAAAAGCGACTTATTGAAGAGGCCCTATCTCAGGCACAAGGGTCAATTAAACGTACCTACCAAGGCTTAGGCATTGCCCGAAAGACCCTGTATGACAAGCTAGCTAAGTATGGCCTTGATCGTCACCGGTTTATGGATGATTAGGCGTGTTGGATCATCAACAAATTCGATATTTATAACAGCCAAAATAAATGTGTAGATACCCACACACTGCCAATAATTAGTGTGTAGATTACTCCACACTAATTCTCAACATTAAAAAATATAGTCATACTTATCAGATGGTTAATATTTGGCACAAGAGTTGCAATAGACAATCTAGTAGTCTGACTACAGAATCACTAATAATTGTAATAACGAGGTTCATTATGAAATTTTTTCTAAAAACTGCAGTGGCAAGCGCCATGGCAGTAGCTCTTGTATCTGCTCCAGCCCAGGCTAGTGAAGTGTGTCAAGATGGCGAGATCGTCATTAAGTTTAGCCATGTAACTAATACTGACAAGCACCCTAAAGGAATCGCGGCAACAGCCTTAGCAGAGCGTGTTAATAGTGAGATGGACGGCAAGGTTTGTATGGAAGTCTATCCTAACTCAACTTTATATGGTGACGGAAAAGTTCTAGAAGCCATGTTATTGGGTGATGTTCAAATGGCAGCGCCATCTTTGTCAAAATTTGAAAAGTACACCAAACAATATCGTTTGTTTGACTTGCCTTTCATGTTTAAAAATATGGACGCCATTGATGCGTTTCAATCATCAGAAACTGGCCAAGAAATGAAATCAGCCATGGTGAAGCGTGGTATTTTAGGGCTTGAGTTTTGGCACAATGGTTTGAAGCAATTATCAGCTACCAAACCCCTGCTAGCGCCTTCCGATGCCGCCGGTATGAAGTTTCGCGTAATGGCATCAGATGTACTTGTTGCTCAGTTTAAGGCACTTGACGCTGTACCTCAGAAAATGGCCTTTAGTGAAGTGTATCAAGGGTTACAGTCTGGCACCATTCAAGGTCAAGAGAATACCTACTCTAATATTTATGGTAAAAAATTCTTCGAAGTCCAAGATAGCGTAACAGAGTCAAACCATGGCATTTTAGATTACATGGTAGTCACTTCAACAGAATTTTGGGATGGCTTACCTAATGACATCCGTAATCAGTTAGAGACTATTTTACGTGAGGTGACTGTTTCACGTAACGCTCAATCGTTTGCAGTAAACGAAGCTAACAAAGAAGCTATTTTAGCTACAGGCAAGACCATTCACGTATTAACAGATGAGCAGCGCGCCCAATGGAAAGCGGCCATGCTACCTGTGTGGGATGAGTTTAAAGATGACGTGGGCCAAGAAAACATTGATGCGGCGCAAGCCATTAACGCTCAGTACTAATTTTCTAGTAATCCACTAAAATCAGGGCCCTAATTTTTAGGGCCCTGATTTTTTTAATTTGTTATTAGACCTCGTGTTAATGGCCTTAAGGTAACATTATGAATGCGCAACCATTGCTAAAAATCAACCTAGGTGACCGTATTGAGCGTAATTTTATTGCCCTCTTGTTAGGGCTAATGACCATGATCACCTTCACCAATGTGGTGATTCGCAAGTTACAAGAAATGGATTTTTGGCGCAGTGATTGGTTTGAGCCTTGGGCCGAACCTTTATCTACCTTCGGATTACAATCATTAGAGACCACCGTATTCCTTTTTGCTTGGCTAGGCATTGTTGGCACCGCCTATATGGTACGGATCAATGCCCAATTAGGCGTCGATGTAGCACTTAACTATATGTCTCCCACTTGGCGAAAAGTGGCGACCTTATTTGCTATAAGCGCATGCATTCTCTATACCTTGTTGCTACTTAAAGGCAGCTGGGACTACTGGGCTCCCTTTGCAAACTTGCCCCCTACAGAAGGACGTATCATTCCAGAAGGGTTCAAGGCGCGTTACTTGAGCCAAGGCTATTATGAAGTCAACGACATTGTGATGCCCAACTGGGGTCAGTTTTTAAGTGACTGGTTCAATGATGGCGAAGACTATGAAAAAATTCCACGCTTTATCCCCTATTTTGCACTCCCACTTGGCATAACAATGCTCTTGTGGCGTTACCTTCGCGTTGCCAGCGACATAGTAAAAGGCAAAGCCAACATGATTATTGCAAGCCACGAAGCTGAAGACCTCGTTGATCAGGCTGCAGCACAAGCAGACAAGGATTAACGCATGGAAGCCTTATATTTATTCGTACTGGTCATTTTATTACTCTTAGTGGGCGTGCCAATTGCGGTGTCCCTAGGGTTGAGCTCTATTTTGTTTTTATTGGTTTATTCAGACAGCTCTTTGGCTTCTGTTGCGCAAACCCTATTTTCAGCCTTTGAAGGACATTACACACTACTCGCCATTCCATTTTTCATTTTAGCGTCTAGCTTTATGTCTACTGGGGGGGTGGCTAAACGTATCATTCGCTTATCCATTGCCTGTGTAGGCCATTTTCATGGTGGTTTAGCTATCGCTGGAGTCTTTGCCTGCATGATGTTTGCGGCCCTGTCAGGCTCATCTCCTGCCACTGTGGTTGCCATTGGATCTATTGTCATTGCGGCTATGACAAAGGTGGGTTATAGCAAAGATTTTGCTGCAGGTGTCATTTGTAATGCTGGCACTTTAGGGATCTTAATCCCACCGTCCATAGTCATGGTGGTGTATGCCGCCGCCACAGACGTTTCTGTAGGGCGTATGTTCTTGGCGGGTGTCATTCCAGGCCTATTAGCTGGCACCATGCTAATGATCAGCATCTACTTTTACGCCCGCTATAAAGGTATGCCTAAGGGTCAGTGGGCCGGGTGGACCGAAGTATTTAGTGCAGCCAGAGCAGCCAGCTGGGGCTTATTTTTAGTAGTGATCATTTTAGGGGGTATTTATGGCGGTTACTTTACCCCTACAGAGGCCGCGGCGGTGGCGTCTGTGTATGCGTTTATTGTGTCGGTGTTTATTTATCGTGATATGGGCCCATTAAAAACGGCAGAAGGTGAACATCCGTTATCACTTAGAAAGAACCCTCACGCCCTTTTTACCGCATGGTTTCATGCAGATACACGCGAAACCCTCTACAATGCTGGCCGCTTGTCTGTCACATTATTGTTCATTATTGCCAATGCCTTAATCCTAAAACACGTACTAACAGACGAACAAATTCCACAAACTATTGCTACTGCGATGTTAGCAGCCGGCTTAGGCCCGATTATGTTCTTAGTTATGGTGAATTTGATCTTATTGATTGGTGGTCAATTTATGGAGCCGTCAGGCCTCATAGTGATTGTGGCTCCGTTGGTCTTCCCCATTGCCATAGAGTTGGGCATAGACCCTATTCACCTTGGTATTATTATGGTGGTGAATATGGAAATTGGCATGATTACCCCTCCCGTAGGTCTTAATCTATTTGTAACATCAGGGGTGGCGGGAATGTCCGTGATGCGGGTAGTGAAGGCTGCCACACCATGGCTTGGAATCTTGTTTATATTCTTGATTATGGTAACTTACATCCCTGCCTTGTCGACTTTCTTACCCACCTATTTTATGGGCCCAGAAATTATCACTCGCTAAACCGTTGATACCCAATTACCCATTAGGCTAGGCACCAAGGATTTCATTTCCTAGTGCCCCACTAATGGGATGTTTGTTGGCTGTTTTGCCTCGTTAATTTTGATCAAAAATAGGATTTATAGTGGCCACATTTTCCGCAACAGCGCCTGCCCGATTTGCCACTCGGCTTACGTTTTTTACTGCTGGGTTTGTAATGGCCTGCTGTGCACCACTTTTCCCATTTATAAAAGATAATGTTGGGGCTGATGAAACCCAATTTGGCCTTCTGTTACTTTGCTTTGGGCTTGGCTCTATTATTGCTATGCCGCTTACTGGGTTTGTAGCTGCCCGCCAGGGCCCTAGGTCTATGGTGTTATTGGGTGGCTTTGGTCTAATCATTTTTCTTCCAACTTTAACAATAGCTGAAACGCCTTTTATACTCGGGTCTTTTCTATTCCTTTTTGGCGCATCCCTTGGCACCAT
>DCAT01000166.1:22081-29657 GCA_002312935.1 Oceanospirillaceae bacterium UBA1126
TTTTCACGCTCAATTTAGCATTGGTGGGTTGTTTGGAGCTGGGTTAATGACCTTACTTTTATCAGTGGGTGTACCACTAGTGATGACTGCAACCATAGGGGCTACATTAGCCCTTTTGGCTATGCTGCTAACCACCCCACGGCTTTTACATGTCAAAGTTGCAGACCAGAGCACGTTTGTCTTCCCTCACGGCATTGTTCTTTTGCTAGGTTTACTCGCCGGCATTACATTCTTAGTAGAAGGTGCTGTGCTAGATTGGGGCGCTCTATTGGTGATCGAGCGCCAATTAACCACACCACAAAGTGCCGGTGTAGGGTATATCCTATTTTCAGCTGCCATGGTCATCGCACGTTTAACGGGGGGCCATATTGTCGCTGCTTTAGGTGAGTTATGGGTACTTATTTTGGGTGGCATCGTAACAATCCTAGGGATTGCAACGGTTTTACTTGCCACTTTACCCTTGGTCGCTTTGGTTGGTTTCGTGCTAATCGGTTTAGGGTCTGCAAACTTAGTGCCCATATTCTTTAGTGTTGCTGGGAGACAAACAGTGATGCCTGCTAGCCTTGCTATCGCCTCTGTAACAACAATAGCTTACTCTGGTGTTTTGGTAGGCCCGGCTATGATTGGTTTTGCAGCTGATTTAATGAGTTTGCCCATGGCGTTTTGGTTGCTTACTTTACTGATTGCATGTGTTCCTTTTACTGCCTTTGCAGTGACTAAGCATTAGGCCAGTGCTGCTATACCTAGTCTGTGATTTCATCCTGCCTAAACACCTTTTTTAAAACATACATGCTGGCTGCTACCGACGGGCCAATTCCTAATGCAAATAACACCGTTCCAAGCCCAACTGTGCCGCCTAATATCCACCCAGCTGCGATCACTGACAGCTCAAGCCCACTTCGAACCCATGCAATAGGAAAGTCTGTGACTCTTTGTAGCCCAGTCATTAATCCATCTCTTGGTCCAGGGCCTAAATTCGCAATTAAGTATAGTCCACCGCCAAACCCTGTCACTAACACACCAAGTATTGCTTCTCCAAGCTGTAGCATGATGTGATCAAAGGTAGGTAAAAATGGTAGCAAGAACTCAAGTACTAGGGCGATAATCACCGCATTTAGAATCGTGCCAATGCCTGGGGTTTGCCTAAGGGGTATCCAACAAATTAAAACCACAAAACTGGTAATAAAAGTGGCAAAGCCAATACTCCACCCAGTAATGTGCATAATACCTTGAGCTAAAACTGTCCAAGGGCTAACTCCAACACTAGCAGCGACAAGCAAAGCTTCTCCTAAACCAAAAAGGGTAAGCCCTATTACAAGAAATAAAACAGAAACTAAAGGTGGCCTTAAGGTCAGCGCTTTTGGTGAACTCCAGAAAAGTGATGGCACTTCTTTAACTGACAAAAATTTTGGCATTAATCTCATTTTTTAATCATTTCTCATGCATATTAAAGTGGCTACGTTGCTAACCATTAAGGTCGGAGACTAAGCGTTTTATTTCTTCATTTTGTGACATTTTTTTGGCTTTGACACTACTTGGATCTTGAGAGTTGGTGCTAAAAAACTTCATAAGGTTATTAAGCTCTATAGCGTGCTTCGGTGATACCCCCACTGCCTCTCCTCGCTGTTCCATGTCTTCGGCAATAGCTCTTACATCATCTACAATAGCTTCTACACTAATACTGACACACTTTAGTGCCAGAGCAATATTATCAAACTCGCCTTCTAAATCGCTACTCATAACTTGGGTTAAGTCACCTTCACTTATCACCCAAGCCACCCTCGTTACTTCCTGTACTGCTAGCTCTAAGGTGCTGACAGACTGATTGATAGCTTGCTCCAAGTGATGTAAATCGCCATGTGATGCCGTTTTTATTCGTGCAGTAAAGTCACCAACAGCAATAGCGCCCATCAGCGAATGAATTTGTCCGATGGCTTTTTGTTGGCTCTCTAATAGGCTATTTAAGGCATGTCCTGCTTCACCAGTTTCGTCTCTAATAGCATCTGGATAGCGAATTGAGAGGTCCCCTGTGCGCTCAATTTTGCCAATAAAATTAGCCAACAAACGCATAGGTTTGGTAATGATATCGGCAAAGATAATTGCTAAAAGAGCAATCACCACTATGCCTATAGTCGCAATAGTTAACATCGTGGTTTGTAATACACTAACGGCAGCAAGTGCGCCTGGCTGTTCACCCGTGCCGATATTACTCATGCCAGAACGTTCAGAGATAATATGGCCAATGCTGGTAGCAGATACTTGCATGGCCAAAATAACCACAACGTCACCTTGCACTGAAACTGGCGCAGCGACAAATGCTTCGGGGGTAGTATTGCTTGCCGATAAAGAAGTTACGTCAGACATATGATATCGGCTGTGGGCTATCGTTTTTTGCACTACTTCACCAAGGCCAGAGTCTTTATACTTGCCAGAAACTAAATTAGTTTGGCAGTCTGCTTGTTGAGTAACACTGTAGAAACAGTATCCTTCTAAGTCGAGTAAAAATAGGTCATCATAGTTGTGGCGTGCAATGTAACGGCTAAACAACGATTGTCCATATGGGTCTACGTCTACTATGGCTGTCTCTAAGCCTTGTTTCTCGATTAGCAGGGCAAGGCTGTCAGCTAGGGTCTCAATGTTATTTTGAATATCAATAAAATGCTGCGTGGCTTGATTAACTTTGATCGCCTGCAACGCTTGTGACTGCTTGAATGCTAGTTTCTCTAATGCGTGGCTAGTGTTTTGTAGACTGGTTACCCCTATGATTAGAGCGGGTATTACGCCCATCAAGAATATCAGTGCAATTAGCTTATTTTTCAAACTCATGCTTGCCTTTAGCTTGCCGAAGAATTGAATTGGTTAGCCAAATTCTATCATTTGCACTGTGATGCTGCAAAAACATGCACTAACGCTCATATTTAACTTTTCCTGCTGTTTAGTTGTGGCTAACTAGTTCTAATAACTAGCATTAGTCATGCCTTTGGGTTCTTTAGGCTACTAAATCGCATGTTTTGGCCTACATCATATTACCTATTTTTATACTCAATAAAATCACTAACACTAAAATCTAAGTCATACCGTTGCAAACAGACCTATACCTATGGATACCCCGTTGTCACAGGCTAGTTACTATTAATTATTTTTCTACTATACTATTCTTAAGACCTTTTAAGCTCGCACTAATAGCTGGTTGCGAGCGATGTAAGTTTTTTGCGGCACGATTAAGCGAGCCGCTTTTCATGACTTCCCTGAATACCTTAAGCTGTTGTATATTCATAAGTTCACATATAAATAAAATCTTCAATAATAACACTTTTTGAGTTTGTGTTTATATTTCGTAGGCACTAGAGTGGTATTCAACATGATTTAATCATGTAATGGACAAGTAGGATCAGCGTTTACAACAGTGAGTTTGTTGAGGGGTAATTGTTAGAATGCTTTGGAAACGCCACCTACTGATATTTCCAGTTAATACAATAAGTTGTATTCTTATTGCGGTATTCATTAAAACGCAAAATTTGGCGTCTAGTTACACTAACGCCTTAATCGTGTCGCTGTGCATTGGTTGGGGCGTGCAATTGACCTTTGCTGTTTTCTCACGATTCTTTCCTAATCAATCTACCAGTTATCTATTGGGGCTTGTGCAAAGCGTCATCGGCTTGCTAGTCGGCATGTTATTGGGGGGCTTTTTAATTAGTGGTAATGCCCTGTTGGTGTTTTTGACTCCCTATGCTAATAATGGGTTTTTCTTTAGTTTATTTTTTGCCGTCGTAGGTGGCACAGTTGTTGTCACCCTTATGCGGTTAAAAGAGCAAAAACAAGAAATTCTCGAGTTTGAAGCCAATCAGCTCAGGCAGGAAGTGACGTTGTCAGAGACAAAATTGCAGTTCTTGCAAGCTCAAATTGAACCTCACTTTTTGTTCAATACCTTGTCTAATATTACTAGCTTAATTCCTACAGAACCTTTGTTGGCTGAAAAAAGTCTGATTAATCTAACTGAACTTTTGCGGGTTAAATTTAATGGTTCTCAAAATAAAGTCAGTACATTAGCAGATGAGCTGTGGCTAATTAGAACCTACTTAGACCTGCACAATATGCGCTTAGGTAAGCGGCTTAAATTTGAAATAGTCATTAATAAAAGTGTAGAGGGTTTTGATCTTGCAAGCATTAATATTCCATCACTGATTATTCAGCCATTGGTTGAAAATGCTATTCAACACGGTATTGAGCCATCAATTTTGGGTGGTTCTATTAAAGTTTTAGTGGATATTGAAAGTAATAAAGTATTGGTAAAAGTGATTGATACAGGTATAGGTATTGGTATTAACCAACCAGTTAATGCGACTATGACATCCCGTGCAGGTATAGGGCTCTCTAATATACGTGCTCGGTTAAGCGCCATTTATGGAGAAAATGCCAGTTTGAAAATTACCGAAAATAAAGATGCAGGAGTCACTGCCACCCTGATTATGCTGAGGGAGGTACCTGAATGACCACAGCCCTAATTGTAGATGATGAACCTAAGCTGATTAACTATTTAGTTGTGAAATTGGCCAAACTGTGGCCAGAACTGGATGTGGTTGGCACAGCAGAAAACGGACTGGAGGCAGTCACCCTAGCCCAAAAGCTAAAGCCAGATATTGTATTTTTAGATATTAAAATGCCTGGTTTAAATGGTCTGGCGGTCGCAGAAATGCTACCTAAACACAGTAAGATTGTGTTTGTTACCGCATTTGATCAATATGCTGCTGATGCCTTTGAGCAGTCTGCAGTGGACTACTTACTTAAACCAGTAGGTGAGGAACGACTGACTAAAACTATACAGCGTCTAAAGCAAAAAGAGCCGGTGGCAAAGGCTGATCTTGTTGCCTTGGTTAAAACGCTTACCTCGCCAAAAGTATCATTTTTACAATGGTTGCGGGTTGGTTTAGACGACATAACAGAGCTGGTTCCAATTCAAGATGTTGTGTATTTTAAAGCGGATCTCAAATATATCGATGTTGTCACACAAAACAAAACCTATCTGCTCAGGCAGTCTTTAAGCGATTTAGAGTCGCAGCTGGATCCCGATGTATTTTGGCGAATTAACCGAGGATGTATTGTTCGTGTGGACCAGATTGCAAAGGCCAAGCGTGATTTTCGTGGCCGCTATGACATCACTTTGCATGATCAAGATCAAACCCTCCGAGTCAGTCAGCCGTTTGGGTATTTGTTTAAGAAAAGCTAAGGTTCTAACTTATAAACACAACGACAAAATTTCCGGCGTTAACACTCGTTCGTTATCATCAGACAAGCAAGTGATCTCATCATCTTGAATGCTAACCTGTAATTCAATAGTGTGCGTTAAAAACATTTTTAAATGTCCCAAGGGTGCTACACCAACAGGCTTAATCGCTCAGCTGTTTCAGAAGGATGTTGTCTACACATTAGACTGTATAATTGTAGTAGCCTAGCTCGCACTAAGGCTTACTAACACTTCAAAGCCTACCCCTCCACTTGGGTTAGGGCCTGATCAAGAGACTTTTTCGTCTTCTCAATCAACTCATCGATTTCTAGCTTGCTAATAATCAGAGGTGGACACATGATCATGCTATCTCCTACTGCTCGCATAACTAGGCCATTAGCTAAGGCATAATCACGGCAAATACCGCCAATACCCACTTCCTTGGGATAGTTAGTGTGACTTTCTTTATCTTGTACAAGCTCTATCGCCGCCATAAGGCCAATGCCACGAACTTGGCCTACTAGTGGATGATCCAATAATTCAGCTAATCGTTGCTGTAAATAAGGCCCAGTCACATCCCGAACCTTCTCTATCAGGCCTTCATTTTCAATAATACTGACATTAGCCGAAGCCACAGCTGCTGCAACAGGGTGACCAGAATAAGTATAACCGTGGGCAAACTCACCACCCTCAATCACGACCTTAGCCACACGCTCACTAATTAATACGCCACCAATAGGCATGTAGCCAGAAGATAAGCCCTTAGCTATGGTCATCAGATCGGCTTCAATACCTAGAGTTTCAGATGCAAACCAATTTCCTGTGCGCCCAAACCCAGTGATCACTTCATCTGCAATAAGCAATATATTGTATTTTTTACATAGCCTCTGAATTTCTGGCCAGTAGGTCGCTGGAGGCACAATAACAGCACCAGCACCTTGCACTGGTTCACCTATAAAAGCGGCCACATTTTCTGCACCGCACTCAATAATTTTTGTTTCCAACGCTTGTGCTGCACGCAGACCCAGCTCTTCCTCCGTTTCACCAGCCAAGGCTTCGTGATACCAGTGGGGCTGCATGATGTGTTCAATACCATCAATAATGCCACCTTGGGAATGCATGCCTTTCATGCCACCTAAGCTCATAGAGGCCATTGTGCTGCCATGGTAGGCATTATCACGCGAAATAATGATGCGCTTGCTTGGCTGACCCTTAGCTTGCCAATAATGACGCACCATACGCACATTCGTGTCGTTAGACTCAGACCCAGAACCTGTAAAAAATACGTGGCTAATGTGCTTAGGTGCTAGCTTTTTGAGCTGTGCAGCTAACTTGATAACAGGGGGGTGGGCAGTGCCAAAAAAGCTGTTGTAGTAGGGCAGTTCGCGCATTTGCTTGGCGGCAACGTCCGCCAACTCATGACGCCCATAACCAACATTTACACACCAAAGGCCTGCCATACCATCCAGTACTTTGCCACCTTCAGAATCGTATATATAACAACCATCAGCTCCAGTAATGATACGTGTGCCCTTTTCATGCATGGCTTTTGAATCAGTGAACGGGTGCATGTAATGCTGCCGATCTAGCTCTTGTAGGGCTTTAGTGTCGTGTTGTTTTGCGTTCATTTTATTAATTTCCTATTACACACTTAGCAGCAGGTATTCACGTTCCCATGAACTGATGACCTGCATAAAATTATCATTTTCTTTTTCTTTTACGGCGACATACGCTTTCACGAACCGGTCACCAAATATTTCTCGTAACGGCTCACACCGATCTAGCTGAATGAGCGCCTCAGTGAGGCTACGGGGTAATTCCCTAGTACCTTTATCATAAGCACTGCCTTCCACAGGAGCACTAGGCTCCAGCTGTTCTTTCATGCCTAAATAACCACATGCTAGGGTTGCTGCCATCGCTAAATAAGGATTTGCGTCAGCTCCCCCTACTCGGTTCTCAACGCGAATGTTAGGGCCAGTTTTTTCTGGCACTCGTAAACCCACAGTGCGGTTATCAAAACCCCAGTGCACATTAACTGGTGCTGACTCGTCCTTCAAAAAGCGTCGATAAGAATTTACATTGGGGGCAAATAGTGCAGTGACCGCCTTAGTGTATTTTTGTAAGCCACCGATATAGTGTTTAAGTGATTCACTAATGCCTCCATCTTCCCCCACAAAGATATTATTGCCGTGAGCGTCCAACACACTTTGATGAATGTGCATGGAACTGCCAGCCTGATTTTGTAATGGCTTAGCCATAAAAGTGGCTGATAGGTTGTGTTTGAAAGCGGCTTCTCGCAAGGTGCGCTTAAACAGGAACACTTGATCAGCAAGAGATAAAGCTTCGCCATGG
>DCAT01000158.1:0-1732 GCA_002312935.1 Oceanospirillaceae bacterium UBA1126
CCCAATGCCGTTTTACGTGGCGATTTTGGCAGAATAATACTTAACCAAGGCTGCAATGTTCAGGACACCTGCGTGGTGCATAGTTTCCCCAATAAGGGCTGTGTCATCGAGCAAGACAGGCACATTGGTCACGGTGCAATCCAGCTTAAAACAGGTGCAACCATTAGCTGAAATTCAACCCAACCAACCTCGGTTTAATGCCAGTAATCATCACCCTAAATAGCGATTAAAGGTGCTTGCGTTCAACTAATGTCAAAATGTCATACAGCGCTACGATAACCTGGTGTTGATTGCTCACCTGTACATCCCATAACACAACACCTGTTGGGCTTTTGTCTTCGGGGCGTTTGTCTTTTTTAATCTTTTTCTTGACTGTTATTTTAACTTGTATGGTATCGCCAATATGCACAGGTTCAACAAACCGCAGATTTTCTAACCCATAATTAGCTAAAACGGGGCCAGGGGCTGGATCAACAAACATTCCAGCTGCCGCTGAAATGATAAAGTAACCATGGGCAACACGCTGGCCAAATAACGAATCTTTAGCCGCTATTTCATCAAAATGAGCATAAAAGTGATCACCTGAAAGGCAGCCAAAGTTAACAATATCAGCCTCAGTCACTGTACGGCGATGAGTGGTTAAACTTTCCCCCACTAAAAGTTCTTCAAAGTACTTACGAAACGGATGGCGATCAGTGCTAGATGTTTTAGCTCCCGGCATATATTCACGAGTAATTGCCATTAAGCTTGTTGGTGAACCTTGAATTGCCGTGCGCTGCATGTAGTGTTTAATAGCGCGAGACCCACCCAGTTCTTCGCCACCACCAGCTCTGCCTGGCCCACCATGCACCAACGTAGGCAATGGCGAACCATGGCCAGTAGATTCTTTAGCACAATCACGATTAAGCACCAGCATGCGGCCATGAAAGGCGGCGGCACCCATAATAATCTGGCTTGCTTCATGGTCATCATAAGTCACAACAGACCCTACTAGGCTACCCCTTCCCATGCATGCAATGGCCACCGCTTGGTCAATAGAATCATAAGGCATGAGGGTACTTACAGGCCCAAATGCTTCAATACTGTGGGGTGCATCAGTAGTTAATGGTGTGCCACAGTACAAGAGTGTTGGTGGATAAAACGCATGTTGCTCTACACCATCTCCTACCAGATCCATGGGGGCATTATTACCACCATAAATAACCTCACAGTGCTGACCCAAGGCAGTGACAGTGTCTCGAATATCGTCACGTTGAGCGCGCGCTACCAAGGGGCCCATACCCACACCTTCAACGTTAGGGTCTCCCATCACAACCGTGTTTAGGCGTTCTTTTAGTGCCTCAATAACTGCATTAACTTTAGCCACAGGCACTATGGCACGGCGAATAGCCGTGCATTTTTGGCCCGCTTTAGCTGTCATTTCGGTAGTAATTTCTTTTATAAATAAGCCAAACTCTGGATCATCTACACAGACGCTTTCACCCAAAATAGAACAGTTAAGCGAATCTGCTTCCATGTTAAAGGGAATGCTGTTGTCAATAATATTAGGGTGGCAGCGTAATTTTTTACCGGTGGTGGCCGAGCCAGTAAAAGTCACCACGTCTTGTTCATTAAGATGGTCTAGCAAATCACCTACACCACCACAAATTAATTGAATAGCGCCTTCGGGCAATAGCTTAGAAGCCACAATCTCTTCTACCATGGCCTGAGTTAAATACGCAGAAACTGTTGC
>DCAT01000158.1:2113-3990 GCA_002312935.1 Oceanospirillaceae bacterium UBA1126
AGCATGCCCCAGCACGGGAAGTTAAATGCATTAATGTGAACTGAAACCCCTTTTTTTGAGGTTAAGATGTGTCTAGCTGCAAAAGTGCCGTTAACCGAAAGAGGCTCCGGAGGCCCTTCTACAATAAACGTTTCATTAGCAAACTCTCTTCTTGCAATACCAGAGTAGCTAAACATAGTGGCTAAGCCACCGTCTATATCAATCCAGCTATCTGTTTTTGTAGCACCCGTTTGCGATGAAATTTTGTAAAAGTAATCTTTTTTGGTGAGTAAGTGTTTGGCTACATTTTTTACTGCATTAGCACGCTCATGAATCGTCATTGCTGCTAACGAAGCATGACCAATGGACCGCCCATGTTCTACCATCTTCTGAAAGTCTAAGCCTGCACTACTTACGTTACAGATGATTTTTCCATTGACAGCATCACGTACTTCGACGCCCCTAAGGTCACCTTCAATCCATGACCCACAAGCATAACTCTTTGATTTCATTGTATAACTCTTGCCAAAAAGCAGGGCTGGATACCGCAATTAAAAAATGGCTCACTTGCCTTAATGATACATCTAAATTAGCTTAAGTCAAATTTATGTATCGTTAATATTAAATCACCCCTTGCTGCCTTAATGGGAAAGAAACACTATTCAAAACAGGCCCTTACACAGATCAATTGAAACACATTAAGGTACATCCAAATACCATTGTGATACACTTTATTTATAAAGATCAATAAAGTGTATTGTATTAATTTAAGTGGTCGATTGAGTTAAACTATTTTTTGGGGTGGGGTATGTCAGGTGAACAAATAGGCTTTGATGCCATTGAAACAGCAAGCTTGGATGAGCTACGCCACATACAACTGCAAGGCCTAAAGCAAACACTTGAACACGCTTACAACAATTCCCCTGTATACAAAAAAAAGTTTGATGACGCGGGTGTACATCCAGATGATTTCATCACCCTTGAGGACATCAGTAAATTTCCTTTTACCACTAAGTCTGACTTACGTGACAACTACCCTTTTGGCATGTACTGCACACCCATGGAGCAAATTGTCCGAGTTCATGCTTCAAGCGGTACCACCGGCAAACCCACCGTAGTTGGCTACACCCAAAAAGACATCGATACGTGGGCCCACTTGGTAGCGCGATCAATTTATGCTGCAGGCGGCAGGCCAAAGGATAAGGTACACGTCTCTTATGGGTATGGATTATTCACTGGCGGCTTAGGTGCACACTATGGTGCTGAACGATTAGGCTGTACAGTGATTCCCATGGGTGGCGGGCAAACAGAAAAACAAGTTCAATTAATTAAAGACTTCGACCCAGACCTGATCATGGTCACCCCGTCTTACATGTTAAACATTGCTGATGAAATTCATCGCCAAGGCATTGATCCTAAAAAGTTGGCATTACGCACTGGCATTTTTGGTGCAGAACCGTGGACCAATGCTATGCGCGAGGACATCCAAAATCGCATGGCAATAGATGCAGTAGACATATACGGTTTGTCAGAAATGATGGGGCCAGGTGTGGCGCAAGAGTGTATCGAAACCAAAGATGGGCCAACTATATGGGAAGATTACTTTTACCCAGAAATTGTTGACCCCTTAACAGGTGAAGTATTACCAGATGGAGAAAAAGGCGAGCTTGTATTTACAAGCTTGTCAAAAGAAGCGATGCCAATGATCCGTTATCGCACCCGAGACCTTACCCGTTTACTGCCCGGTTCAGCCAGAACGATGCGCCGGATGGATAAAATAACCGGCCGCAGTGATGACATGTTAATCATTCGTGGCGTTAACGTTTTCCCAAGCCAGATTGAAGAACAGGTGTGCGCTATTGAAGGGCTTGCGCCACACTATTTAATCGAAATTAACA
>DCAT01000065.1 GCA_002312935.1 Oceanospirillaceae bacterium UBA1126
TCATCAGTGCCACCCCACCACAGACGAATTGGTTTAAACAGTGCCAGGGCTCAGCTGCAAAAGTATGTCAGTTGCAAAACCAATTAAGCCTATCGATTGGCTTAAGTTTTAATTAAAGCTTAAAGTGTTTTAGGCAGGTTAAAAAATATTTTAGAGACTGACTGAAGACTTTAATCGCACATAAATGATGGCGGTAGTGATTGCGTCACCCAGCGCTGTATGACGCCCCAGTACTGGCACATCTAAACCATTACAAATTGCTTCAAAAGACAAGTTAATTTGACATTCGACACCACCAGATAGCTGTGTCTTTTTACGATACAAATCCATCACATCAATATATCGATTAGGCATACCAAAATCAAACAATGGCCTTAGATATTGATCTAACACAGCTAGGTCATAGCCTATGTTATATCCTACAATCGGCCGGTTACCTATAAACTTCAGCATTTTTTCTAATGCCTCAGCAATGGGCAAACCTTCGTTCAAGTCTATTCGACGCAGTTTATGGATTTTTACAGAAGCACTTGGCAGGTCTTTGGGGGGCGACAAGGTAAGGTGTAATTTTTTACTACTCAATACTCGGTTACCCTTAATAACCACCGCGGCTATAGATAATATCTGTGCTTTAGAGATGTCCAAACTCGTTGTTTCAATATCCAAAGAGACTAGTTCTTTTCCTTGGTAGCGCTGGAAAAGCATCTCCCATCGACTCTTGAGCTGGCGTATTTTCCACACATCTTTAATACGCCGCAACCGGCGCTTAATCATCATAGCCCCAAGCCTAGGCGATACCTAAGAGACAAGTGTTTCTTAAAATCTTTAACCACCTGAAAGGATTGTCGCAATAAATCTTTTTCTAAACGATCCAGAGCAGCTAAATTAACGTCATTATTGAGGTCCTCTGTACTAAAGTCCTGTTCTTGTTGATTAAGATGGTGGGCTAAGCGGAACCACTGCAATATCGAAAAAGATTCCATCAGTTCACTGCCCAAACGCTGAGGTAAAACACCAAGCTTAATTAAACTTTCAATACGCTTATAGGTATTATTTTCAGCAATCTGATACTGCATAGCCAGCACTCTGACTCCATGCACAATTGGAAAAATACCCCCCTTCTTAACGTCAACTCCTGCCGCTCTATCTCTAATTCCACCTAAAAAATTTAATGGTGTTTCAAACGCCAGTGCAACTTCTGCAAAGGACGACAAAAACCGTTGTTGTTGCTGTAACTCTCTTAACAACCAATTACGACTGGTTTTAAACAAAGCCTTATTGCCCGCCACTGGGTAGGCATCAATAGATATCGCTAAATTAAGTAAACTATCACTGTCAGCCTTAGCTACCCAGTCACGCATGCGTTGGGTCCATGTGCTAATAGGCTGCACCCAAAATGGGTTATTCACCATTACTTGCCCGGGACACTGTGGGTAACCTAGGCCAACTAAGGCCTGAGTATAGCGCTCCATAGTTTCCTGACATTCAGGCCAATCTAAGCCATCACGCATAATAAGACCATTGTCCTGGTCAATCCTTACAATCTGTTCACCACGGCCTTCACTGCCCATAACGACTAGACACACGTGAGGCAGTACATTTTCTGGAACGATTAAATTAAATAGTTTAGACATTAAGCGTTTATTCAGGGCAGCTAGCAGGTCCATAGCAAAGCGAACCTTAACGCCTTGAGAGTAGAGTGAACGAATGAGTTTGCCCATGTCCCCTGCCGCATCTTTGAGTTCTTCGATACTGCTTGCACGTTCTATACGCAACCCCACGACGTGGGAATGACTTGAAAAATAACTTAAGGTATCTGCCAAATCAATAATCCCATGCAGTTCAGAACTTTGCATCACGACGACCCTATCAATCTGATGGAGCGTCATCAAAATGAGCGCGTTAAAAAGGTAATCGCCAGACTCCACGGTAATAAGCCGATAGTTAGCTATGACTTGTGCATCTGTAGTTATTGGAAGTTTTTCTAATACAATCGCATTTAGCAAGTCTGACCGCGTAACCATGCCATAACGTTTACCACGTTGCACCAAAACACAATTCACTTGCTGATCGCTCATAAACTGAGTGGCTTCCTCCTCATCAGTGCCATCGGGTAGTAATGACGCCTCCCGCATGCACGAACTATCTATGCGAGCTAGCATAAATTCCGTCATGTTTAATGAATCATTTTTTTGCTTTAGTAGTTCATTTTGTAATGAAAGACTTTTGTTAAAAAAGTCACCAAAATTAGGATTGCGATAGATCAGGTCCAACAAGACTTTAGTAGGAAGGATATAACAAATAGTTTCCTCATCAGCCACGAAGTCATGGATTGAGCTGCCACGTAAAGCCGACCATGCACCGAAATAATCATTGTTTGTGTAGTGCACAAAAGTGTGGCCAAGGCGCTTATCTGCACTTTGCACATCAAGCTCACTGACGCACCCTTTAAGAATAATATACAAGCCTTCTGGCACATCACCAGTGCTAATAATTACTTCTTTAGCTTCATAGTACCCAATATCAAGATTATCTTGCAGCAGCCTATACTCATCCTCATCTAATAAATTAAACGGCAAGACATCAGCATTAAACGCGCCACTAGAGTGCATATTTCACCGTAGAACACTCATAAAGCCACTCCATTGATCAATAGTATGCCGACCCACTATTTCCTGGCACCCGAATATTTTGCACAATCTGCTGAATATGCTTAGGAGGCTCTGGTGTTAAGTGAGCCACTAAATAAGCCACAATAAAGTTCAACGCCATACCTACAGCACCGAAACCTTCAGGCGAAATCCCTAATAACCAATCCTGCGGCTCGCCGCCCATAAACTTAAAATAGACAATATAACAAATAGTGGATATCAAACCGACCAACATGCCACTAATGGCTCCATACTTATTCATTCTTTGGTAAAAGATACCCATAATTATAACTGGGAAAAATGAAGCACATGCTAAGCCAAAGGCCAAAGCCACCACAGCAGCCACATAATCAGGGGGATGCATTCCCAAGTACCCAGCAATAAGCACCGCGACCATAGCTGCCATACGCGCAGCCAAGAGCTCCTGCCGGTCAGTGATTTGTGGCCGGATAGTTTTTTTCAACAAATCATGGGACACAGATGTCGCAATTACCAATAATAGGCCAGCAGCCGTGGACAGTGCCGCAGCCATTGCACCTGCCGCAATTAATGCAATAACCCAGTTTGGCAACCCTGCTATTTCTGGGTTGGCTAAAACCATAATGTCTGGATCAACGTATATTTCATTAGCAAATGGTTGTACTTTTGGGTCGAATTCGCCACTACTTGGATTTACTACATGCCGTTGATTAGAATAAAAGTTTCGCGCCACTTCATCTTCTGCAGCACCCCAATATATAGGTTTATGTTGTCGACCAGTAAAGGCCTCTCCAGCAGCATATTGAGTGCGACCATCAGCGTTATGATCATACCAAGCAATCAAACCTGCGTTCTCCCACTTTTTGAACCATTGGGGCATTTCTTCATATGGGGTGCCCATATTGTCTGCGCCGTTAACAGTTTCAATAAGGTTAATCCGGCCAAAAGCTGCTACTGCAGGGATAGTAGAATAAAGCACAGCTATAAAAACAAGAGCCCATGCTGCCGATATACGAGCATCTCTAACCCTGGGGACGGTGAAAAAGCGGACAATGACGTGAGGCAATCCCGCTGTGCCAAACATGAGAGCGGCAGTAATGAAAAACATGTCTATTTTACTTTTACTACCTTCAGTAAAACTTGCAAACCCCAGTTCTGTGACGAGACCGTCTAGATGGTCCAATACTGGCAGGCCATTGTCTAGCGTTGCGCCTAAACCCGTTTGTGGCAACAAGTGCCCTGTCATCGAAAATGTTAAGAAAAGCGCAGGCACCGTAAAGGCAAAAATCATTACACAGTACTGGGCAACTTGGGTGTAAGTAATGCCTTTCATGCCTCCTAAAACCGCATAAACAAACACCACGGCCATTCCAATCATAATGCCAGTGTCTATTTCTACCTGCAAAAAACGTGAAAATACGATTCCAGTGCCACGCATCTGCCCTGAAATGTAGGTGAACGAAATAAACATCACACAAACCACAGCTACCACTCGTGCCACATTGGAGTAGTAGCGGTCACCAACAAAATCGGGGATCGTGAATTTACCAAATTTGCGCAAATAAGGCGCCAGCAATAGCGCTAAAAGCACATAACCACCAGTCCAGCCCATGATGTACCCACTTGCGTCATAACCAGCAAACGAGACAATACCAGCCAATGATATAAATGATGCAGCAGACATCCAGTCAGCTGCAGTTGCCATGCCGTTGGCTAGAGGTGTTACGCCTCCACCTGCAACATAAAATTCACGGGTATTGGATGCCCTGCTCCAAAAAGCAATGGCTATATAAATGACAAATGACCCTACCACAAACAAATAAGTGAGCTGTTCTAGGCTCATGATGAATTCCTATTATTAATAAACAAGTGAATCACGATAAGCATTAAATAGACTTATTCATGCACATCAAACTCACTGTCAAGTCGACTCATGCGCACTGCATAGCCTATAGTCAACAGACAAAACACCAAAATACTGCCTTGATTGGCAAACCAATAGCCCAATTTGAACCCAAACATATTGAAATGATTGAGCTCATCCACAAAGACGATGCCACAACCAAAAGAAACCCCAAACCAAATGATCAAATAGGAAAAAATAATTTGTAAATTACGGCGCCAGTATTGTTCTGCTGCCTTAGTATTTTGTTTCATAATATGCCTGTTTTTATTATTCTTTTAGAGCGTCAATGATAACCATTTGAGGCTTTAAGGGCAACGCAACGGGTGACAAAAAACCCAAGCGATGGCTAATGATTAGTGACTCAGGCATAAAAACTATCGTTAGACTTTAGTATAGTGATTTTTGGGAAAAAACATAGGTAATTGATTTTAATAAACTTTACCAAAAAAGGGTTTGAAGACATAAAACCAGCTCTCGTGTTATAAATGCCTAGCGCTTTTTATTCAGTCTTTAGACTATAGGCATAACATGCTCGACATATGGGTCATTCTATTCATTTCATTAGCTTATGTAGGTTTGCTATTTGGCATTGCTTACTATGGTGACAACCGCCGCCAAGGAAGCTCAAAACTTCTTAGCCAACCCGTAATCTATAGCTTATCCCTGGCAGTTTATTGTACTTCTTGGACTTTTTATGGCTCAGTTTCAAGGGCTACCCAAGGTTGGGATTTTCTCCCTATTTATTTAGGGCCCATATTCCTTTTTGTATTTGGCTGGGGCTTAGTTTATAAAATAATACTTATCGCTAAGCAAGAGAACCTCACCACAATTGCAGATTTTATCGCGTCTCGATATGGCAAAAGTCGCAGTTTAGCTATTGTCATTACAGTGATGGCCACTTTTGGCATACTGCCCTATATTGCTTTGCAGCTAAAAGCGGTAGCTCAAACCTTCACTATAATGGTGTCTGGTGGCGGAAACTCCGACTTTGGCTCTAGTAATACCGCTTTGGTTGTTGCCATATTAATGGCGGCATTTGCCATTTTATTTGGCACTCGTCAAATAGACACGAGTGAACACCACAGAGGAATGGTATTAGCAATTGCTTT
The DNA here is from genome assembly GCA_002312935.1 of Oceanospirillaceae bacterium UBA1126. Lineage (GTDB taxonomy): Bacteria > Pseudomonadota > Gammaproteobacteria > Pseudomonadales > Balneatricaceae > Njordibacter. The sequence goes on from DCAT01000065.1 coordinate 5,646, forward strand.
TGAATCAATCGTTAAGCTTGTTGCATTTGTCGCTGTCGGTATTTTTGTAACCTTTAGTTTATTTGACGGTATTGGCGACCTCAGTAACCATATAAGCCAGAGTGGCTTGCAGCAAAAACTTGAAATTAACCCATTAAGAGTGGACTTTCTCACTGAAACTCTACTGGCTTTTTTAGCTATGCTCTGCCTACCACGACAATTTCAGGTGGGCATTGTAGAAAACACTAATCCCAATGATTTACGCACAGCGCGCTGGTTATTTCCACTTTATTTAATCATTTTCTGTATTTTTATGCTGCCTATTGCTGCAGCTGGAAATTTTCTTTTTAGTGGTCAGGGTATTGCCTCAGACACCTATGTATTAATGATTCCCCTTAGCCAAGGCGCCAGTAGTTTGGCCACCTTAGCGTATATTGGAGGTCTTTCAGCTGCAACTGGCATGGTTATTGTTGCCACAATTTCTATTAGCACTATGATTTGCAACGACATTGTAATGCCTGTGATATTCCACTTATCACCTTTACAAGCATCTGAGGATAAAAATATTGGCCGCTTATTACTCAGGGTACGCCGCGTGGTCATTGTTGCTATGTTACTGGCAGCCTACGTTTTTTTTATGTTAATTGGCGACGGAAAAAGCTTAGTGTCTTTAGGTTTAACGGCATTTGTTGCAGTTGCCCAATTCGCACCCGCATTAATTGGTGCCGTATTTTGGCGCCAAGGCAATCGCTATGGTGCACTAGCAGGGCTAGGCTCTGGCTTTACCATTTGGATGTATACCCTCATGGTCCCCAACCTTAGTGGCCTTGGGTTCGATACTTTAAGCTTGATAGAACAGGGTCTGTTTGGCTTAAGCTGGTTAAGACCCACATCAATGTTTGGTCTAAATGGGTTTGACCCAATCACTCACGCCACTTTGCTGTCCCTAAGCTTAAATATTGTAGCCTTTGTATGGGTCTCTAAGCTAACC